>NZ_JBQQBR010000028.1:0-178105 GCF_052245935.1 Nonomuraea sp. 3N208
GCTCGACTTGCATGTGTTAAGCACGCCGCCAGCGTTCGTCCTGAGCCAGGATCAAACTCTCCAAACAATGTCTGTCCGGATGAATCATCCAAGCAAAACCGTCAATAATGACGGGGTCATACATGTGATGCACATGCACTGGCTTTTAACACACTGTTGAGTTCTCAAGAAACGGACGCGTACATCCCCACCAGGATCTCTCGAGATCCAAGTGTGGAGGCTCCTCACACTTCGTTTCCTTTAGACTACCAGACTCGGACGAATCTTGTCAAACCGCCCGTTCCGGGAGCTTCCGGACTTGCCTGTCTTCGAGGCAACCCTGCTAACTTACCCTGACTTTCGGCTCTTGTCCAACCGCGTGGTGGACGCGACCCGAAGCCGGGGTTCGTTCTGAGGGATGCCAGGGCCGACCAGCCCTGCGTTGAAAACTGTAGCAGCCTCAACGGCGTGGAAGGTCCATCTTCGGTAACGAATGGACCTTCCCATCGTACGTACGGTTCAAACCCCGAGCCCGGAGAGCTGTGTCTCCAGCCGCGCGATGTCGGCGGAGGCCTGCTCGGCCCGGCTCCTGACCTTGGCCACCACGTCGTCCGGCGCCTTGGCCATGAACTGCACGTTGCCCAGCTTGGCGGCCACCTGTGCGGCCTCCTTGCGCGCGGTGGCCAGATCCTTCTCCAGCCGCTTGCGCTCGGCCACGACGTCGATGGCGCCGGCGGTGTCGATTTCCACCGTCACGTCGCCCACCGAGAGCCGCGCTGTGGCGTTGAACGACTCCGTCGGCGGCGTCAGGCGCAGCAATGCGCGGGTGGCCGTTTCCTGATCAGCCAGCGGCGTGCCGGCGAGCCCGAGCCGGGCGGCCACCTTCTGGCCCGGCTTGAGGCCCTGGTCTGATCGGAATCTGCGGACCTCGGTCACCAGCTCCTGCAGCGCACCGATCTCCGCCTCGGCGGCGGCGTCGGAGTATCGAGAGTCGGCCACCGGCCACGGCGCCACGACGATCGACTCGCCCCCCGTGACGGCCCGCCACAGCTCCTCGGTCACGAACGGCACCAGCGGATGAAGCAGCCGCAACAGTGCGTCGAACACGTGGCCCAGCACCAGCCGCGTGTGCTCGAGCCCCTCGCCGAGCTGGATCTTGGCCAGCTCCAGGTACCAGTCGCAGACCTCGTCCCACGCGAAGTGGTAGAGCAGGTCGGCCGCCTTGGCGAACTCATAGTCCTCGAAGGCGGCGTCCGCGGCCGTGACCACGGTCTGCAGGCGCGACAGGATCCACCGGTCGGCCGCGGTCAGGTCGGCACCGTCGAGCGACCCGACAGCGGCGCCGTTCATGAGCGCGAATCTGGTGGCGTTCCAGATCTTGTTGCAGAAGTTGCGTGAGCCGGCCGCCCACTCCTCGCTCACCGCGACGTCGGCGCCGGGGTTGGCACCGCGCAGCAACGTGAAGCGGGTGGCGTCGGCGCCGAAGCGCTCGATCCAGTCGAGCGGGTCGACCACGTTGCCGAACGACTTGGACATCTTCTTGCCGTACTGGTCGCGGACCATTCCGTGCAGCGCCACGACACGGAACGGCGGCTCGCCGTCCATGGCGTACAGCCCGAACATCATCATCCGGGCCACCCAGAAGAACAAGATGTCGTAGCCGGTGACGAGCACGGAGGTCGGGTAGAAGCGGGCCAGCGCCGGCGTGGCGTCCGGCCAGCCCATCGTCGAGAACGGCCACAGCGCGGACGAGAACCAGGTGTCCAGGACGTCGGAGTCCTGCGTGTAGCCGGCGGGCGGCTCCTCGTCGGGGCCCACGCACACGACCTCGCCGTCAGGTCCGTACCAGACCGGAATGCGATGCCCCCACCACAGCTGGCGGGAGATGCACCAATCGTGCATGTCGTCGACCCAGTCGAAGTAGCGCTTGGCCAGCTCCGGCGGGTGAATGCGGGTGCGCCCGTCGCGAACGGCGTCACCGGCCTCCTTGGCCAGCGGCCCGACGTTGACGAACCACTGCAGCGACAGCCGCGGCTCGACGACGGTCTTGCAGCGCGAGCAGTGGCCGACCGAGTGCAGGTAGGGGCGTTTCTCGGCGACGATCCTGCCTTCCGCGCGCAGCGCGGCGACGACGGCCGGCCGGGCCTCGAACCGGTCGAGCCCCTGGAACGGCCCGTGCGCGGTGATCACGCCGCGCTCGTCCATGACGGTCAGCGACGGCAGGGAATGACGCCGCCCGATCTCGAAGTCGTTGGGGTCGTGGGCCGGCGTGACCTTGACCGCGCCGGTGCCGAAGGACGGATCGACGTGCTCGTCGCCGACCACGGGGATCATGCGGCCGGTGAGCGGCAGCTCGACCAGCGTGCCGATCAGGTGGGCGTAACGCTCGTCCGAGGGGTGGACGGCCACGGCGGTGTCGCCGAGCATGGTCTCGGCTCGCGTGGTGGCCACGACGATCTCGTCGGAGTAGCGGATCGAGACCAGCTCGCCGTCGTCATCGCTGTGCTCGACCTCGATGTCGGACAGCGCGGTGAGGCAGCGCGGGCACCAGTTGATGATGCGTTCGGCACGGTAGATCAGCCCGTCGTCGAACAGCCGCTTGAAGATCGTCTGCACCGCACGCGACAAGCCGGTGTCCATCGTGAAGCGCTCGCGTGACCAGTCGACGCCGTCGCCCAGCTTGCGCATCTGGCCGAGGATCCGGCCGCCGGACTCCTCCTTCCACTGCCAGACCCGCTCGACGAACGCCTCGCGTCCCAGGTCGTGCCGCGACAGCCCCTGCTTGGCCAGCTCGCGCTCGACGACGTTCTGTGTGGCGATGCCCGCGTGATCCATGCCGGGCAGCCAGAGCGTCTCGCGCCCCTGCATGCGGGCGCGGCGCGTGAGCGCGTCCTGGATGGAGTGGTCGAGCGCGTGCCCGATGTGCAGCACGCCCGTCACGTTGGGCGGGGGCAGGACAATGCTGTACGGCTCGCGCGAGCTGCCCGGGTCGGCGCCGAAGTAGCCTTCGGATACCCAGCGGTCGTAGCTCCGGGTCTCGACGTCGGCAGGTGTGTATTGCGTAGGCAGCTCTGGCGTTGTCACAGTGACCAATTCTAGGGAGGCGAGCGAGCGGAATACGCCCCAAGCCCCGAAGCCTGGCCGCGACCAGCCCTCTTTCAACCGCTCCACGCCCCAAACCACGTCACCGCCCATCGCAGCCTCACGGGTTCGGCGGCCCCCATCGCCCACAAGGGCCTCTCACTCCCAGCGCCACCACGGCTCACACCGGCACCACGCCACACCCTTGCCCCGCCACATCCCCACGCGCCGCGATCGGTACGGCCCGCAGCAAAGGGCCTGCCGGGGTCGGAGAGGCGCCGGCGACGAGTCAGCTCGACACGGTCGGCGTGATCGTGTGCGCGCCCCGGCTCAGCGTGGCGGCCGACAGCGCGTTCGGTACGCCGAGGGCACGTTCAACGCGTCGGAAACGCCCAACTCGCCCTGACGTCCGAGGGTGCGTTCAGTACGCCGAGAACGCGTTCCACGCGTGAAACGCCCATGGCGACGTGCGCCGCTCCTGGGCTGAAAGCCCATGGCGACGTGCGCCGCCCCTGGGCTGAAAAGGGTCCTCAATACGCCGAAAGCGCCCGCGTGGCGGGGGCCACGGGGCGCTCGGTGTGCGAGGAAGGCGGCTCAGGCCGACTTCTCGCGAGGTGTGCGTTGCTGCTTCGCGGCCAGCTGGTCGCGTGGTACGAGCGTCGGGATCGCGTGCTCGAGCACCGACTCGCGGGTGATGACCACTCGGGCGACGTCCTGCCTGGAGGGCACCTCGTACATGACCGACTGGAGCACCTCCTCCAGGATCGCGCGCAGGCCCCGGGCGCCGGTGCCGCGCAGGATGGCCTGGTCGGCGATGGCCTCGAGCGCGCCGTCGGTGAACTCCAGCTCCACGCCGTCGAGCTCCAGCAGCTTGCGGTATTGCTTGACTAGCGCGTTGCGCGGCTCGGTGAGGATCTGGATAAGGGCCTCGCGGTCGAGGTTGTGCACCGAAGTGATGACCGGCAGGCGCCCGACGAACTCGGGGATCATGCCGAACTTCAGCAAGTCCTCCGGCATCACATCGCCGAAGATGTCGGCCGTGTCGACCTCTTCCTTCGACCGGATGATGGCGTTGAAGCCGATGCCCTTCTTGCCGATCCGCGACTCGATGATCTTTTCCAGACCCGCGAACGCGCCACCGCAGATGAACAGCACGTTGGTCGTGTCGATCTGGATGAACTCCTGGTGCGGGTGTTTGCGGCCGCCCTGCGGAGGCACCGAGGCAGTGGTGCCCTCCAGTATCTTCAGCAGCGCCTGCTGAACGCCCTCACCTGAGACGTCACGCGTGATCGACGGGTTTTCGCTCTTGCGGGCGATCTTGTCGACCTCGTCGATGTAGATGATGCCGGTTTCGGCCTTCTTGACGTCGTAGTCGGCGGCTTGGATGAGCTTGAGGAGGATGTTCTCCACGTCCTCGCCGACGTAGCCCGCCTCCGTGAGCGCTGTGGCGTCGGCGATGGCGAAGGGGACGTTGAGCATCTTCGCGAGGGTCTGCGCCAGCAGCGTCTTGCCCGAGCCCGTCGGCCCGAGCAGCAGGATGTTGCTCTTGGCCAGCTCCAGACCGTCGTCTCTACCCCGGTCGCCGGACTGCACCCGCTTGTAGTGGTTGTAGACCGCCACCGAGAGCGCCTTCTTCGCCTTGTCCTGACCGATGACGTAGGCGTCGAGGAACTCGTAGATCTCCCTCGGCTTGGGCAGGTTGTCCCACTTGAGTTCGGAGGACTCAGACAGCTCCTCCTCGATGATCTCGTTGCAGAGATCGATGCACTCATCGCAGATGTAGACGCCTGGACCGGCAATGAGCTTCTTGACTTGCTTCTGGCTCTTCCCGCAGAAAGAGCACTTCAGCAGGTCTCCCCCGTCGCCGATGCGTGCCACCCCAGATACTCCTTTGCGTGGGACCGCCCTGCTCTTGCGAGCAGTGTCTCCGGACATCCTCCGGACTTGGCCGAACCGCTCAGGTTTCGACGTTACCGTCTTCTGGGCCCTCAGTGAGCCCCCTAGCGGCGAGTCGCACCGGAACGTGCCCTATTGGGCAGCGCCCCGGTGCGTCACGTCTCGTCTAGGAAGCTACGGCCTGAGCTCGTTTCTTCCTGGACGGGATGATGTCATCGATCAGACCATACGCCTTCGCCTCGTCCGCGTTGAGAATTTTGTCGCGTTCGATGTCCTTGCGGACTTCGGCGGAGGTCCTGCCCGTGTGCTGGGCCACGATGTCCTCGAGGAGAGTCCGCATGCGCAGAATCTCCCTGGCCTGGATCTCGATGTCGCTGCCCTGGCCGCCGCCCTCGGTGGACGGCTGGTGGATCAGCACCCGGGCGTTCGGCAGCGCGAACCGCTTGCCCGGGGTGCCGCCGGACAACAGCACGGCCGCCGCGGAGGCGGCCTGACCGAGGCAGACGGTCTGGATCTCCGGCCGGACGAACTGCATCGTGTCGTAGATCGCCGTCATGGCCGTGAAGGAGCCGCCGGGCGAGTTGATGTAGATGCTGATGTCACGGTCGGGATCGAGCGACTCCAGCGTCAGCAGCTGGGCCATCACGTCGTTGGCCGACGCGTCGTCGATCTGCACTCCGAGGAAGATGATGCGGTCCTCGAAGAGCTTGTTGTAGGGGTTCATCTCCTTCACGCCGTATGACGTGCGCTCGACGAAGGAGGGGAGAACGTAACGGCTCTCGATGTTCATGTCAGCTCCCCCTAGGAAACCGGGCCCTGTGAGGGCACCTGTCGTGCGCTACGGACGACGTGGTCGATGAAGCCGTAATCCTTGGCCTCCTCGGCCGTGAACCAGCGGTCGCGGTCGGAATCGGCCTCGATCTGGTCCAGCGACTGCCCCGTGTGGAAGGCGATCCGCTCGGCCAGCGTCTTCTTCACGTAGAGCATCTGCTCGGCCTGGATGGCGATGTCGGCAGCGGTGCCACCGATGCCGCCGGACGGCTGGTGCATCATGACGCGGGCGTGCGGCAGGCCGAAGCGCTTGCCCCTGGCCCCGGCGGTGAGCAGGAACTGCCCCATCGAGGCCGCCATGCCCATCACAACCGTCGATACGTCGTTCGGCACGTATTCCATCATGTCGTAAATCGCCATGCCTGCGCTCACCGAGCCCCCCGGCGAGTTGATGTAGAGCGTGATGTCGCGCTCAGGGTCGTCGGCCGCGAGGAGCAGCAGCTCGGCGCAGATGCGGTTGGCGATCTCGTCGTTGACCTCCTGCCCGAGCACGATGATGCGCTCCCTGAGCAGGCGCTGGTAAAGCTGGTCTTCAAGCCGGAAGGCGGAGCCGTTCTCACGGCCTCGAGACTCAGGCTGATAGAAGGTCGGCGGGCTGGTCACAGCGTCACCTTCCGATGCGTCGTAATCGATTGGCTTTGCTTGTGACCCTAACGCGCGCCGCACACAGGTCATGCCCGGTCCCCCGTACTGTTCGCTGACGGCGCATGTTCGGGCTTTCCGCCCGGCCATCGGGGCCACGCGGCCCGCCGGCAGCCCCCCGGCGCGCCCTCAGAAGGCCGTCCTCGCGGGCCGCAAGGCGGTGGGCGGCCGGAAAGCGACCTCGCACCCTCAGCGCTCCTCCTGGGCCGTCTGAGCGCCCCCAGCGCCGCCCGGAGACGCCCGTCGCCCCAGCGACCCGTCGGGGACAGACCTCTTCTGCACCTGCCAGCGGCGGCGTCCCCGCAGCACGCCGGCCCACAGCACGCCAGCGCGGGCACGACGACCCGCAGCACGCCAGCGGGGGGCACAGCGGCGGCAGGCCGGCACAACTCCGATCGGCAGCACCCCAAGCGGCAGGCAGCGGTGATCAGCGGCGTGGCGGTGACACCCAGCAGCGCCACACCGGCAGGCGGCGGTGGCCGGCGGTGGGACCCCCGGCAGCGCCATACCGGCGGTCAGCGGTTGCCCTGGCGCCGCGGCGCGTGCTCTGGCAGCACGGGCCCTGGCAGCGCGGCGGTGGGCGGCGCCTCTGCGGTGATCCGCGGTGCAGCATCCTCGGGGCACGACGACAGGACGGCACGGCGACAGGCCGATGCTACACCGACCCGTGGCACCGCCTGCGGCAAGTCGCGGCGACGGCCAGGCGAACGGCGCCAGCGGATCATGGGGCGACGCCGGAAGGGCCAACGCACCGCGGAAAAGCGGCGGTGCAGCGCAAAGACGGACACACCACGGAAAAGGCGGTGGTGCTGCGAAAGGGCGGCGGGGCCGGGGAAAGCGCCGCCCGCGGAGGCGGTGGGTGGGCCGCGAAAGCGCCGAAGCCCTCGGACCGTTTCGATCCGAGGGCTTCGTGTAGCCCGGCAAGGCGGGAGGCTTACGCCTCGGGCTTGTCCTCGGCCTCGGCCTCTTCCTGAACAGGCTCTTCGCCGTTGATCTCGGTGTAGATCGCCTTGAGGTCGACCTCGTTGCCCTCGGTGTCCACGACCTTGGCGGCGTCACCGAGCACGGACTTGGCCTTGTCGCGGACGATCTCGACCATGGCCAGCGTGAGCTGGTCGTTGTCGGCCAGGTGCTTGGCCAGCTCGTTGGGCTGGACGCCCATCTCCATGGCGCGGCGCACCACGAAGTTGGTCAGCTCCTGCTCGGAGACGCCCAGCTCCTCGGACTTGACGATCTTGTCGAGCACGAAGCCGACCTTGAGCGCGCGGGCGGAGTTCTTCTCGAACTCGGCGAGGCGCTCCTCCTCCGTCGTCTGGTAGAGGCGGAAGAAGGCGTCGCGGCTCAGGCCGCTCTCGGCCACCTGGTGGTCCAGGTTGTGCTTGCGGGCGTCGATCTCGGCCTTGAGCGCGCTCTCCGGCAGCGGGATGTCGATCTGGTCGAGCAGCGCGTCGAGCGACTTCTCGCGGGCCTGCACGACCTGGTCGATGAGCTTGTTGCGGCGGGCCTGCTCGCGGATGCTGGCCTTGAGCTCGTCGAGCGTGTCGAACTCGCTGGCCAGCTGGGCGAACTCGTCGTCCAGCTCCGGCAGCACCTTCTCCTTGACCGACTTGACGCTGATGATCACGTCGGCTTCCTCGCCGGCGTTCTCGCCGCCGACCAGCTCGGTCTTGAAGCTCTTGTCCTCGCCGGCGGACATGCCCTCGAGCGCGGCGTCGAGGCCCTGCAGCACAGAGCCGGCGCCGACCTCGTAGGAGACCTCGCTGGCCTGCTGCTCCTCGATGTTCTTGCCGTCGATCTCGGCACGCAGGTCCATGACGACGAAGTCGCCGTTGGCGGCCGCGCGCTCAACGCCGGTCAGCGTCGCAAAGCGCTGGCGCAGCGCGTCGAGCTGCGTGTCGACGTCCTCGTCGGAGACCTCGGCGGAGTCGACCGTGATCTCGATGCCCGCGTAGTCGGGCACCTCGAAGTTGGGCCGGATGTCGACCTCGGCGGTGAACTCGATCTGCTCACCGTCGTCGATCTTCGTGACCTCGATGTCGGGCTGGCTGACGGGGAAGACGTCGACCTCGTCGACGGCCTGGCCGTACAGCTTGGGCACCGCGTCGTTGAGGGTCTCCTCCAGCACTACCGCCCGGCCGAAGCGCTGCTCGATGATGCGGGCCGGAACCTTGCCAGGCCGGAACCCGGGGACGCGCACCTGCTGCGCGACCTTCTTGTATGCCGCATCCATGCTCGGGCGCAGCTCGTCGAACGGCACCTCGACAGTGAGCTTGACCCGCGTGGGGCTGAGCTCCTCGACAGCGGTCTTCACGGAATGGTCTCCTTGATCAAGCTACGAGTGATCGCGGGCGCGTCCATCGGTACGGCCCACGCGCCGCGCCCACATGTGCGGTGTTGGGCATGCTCCGCCTCGGCGGCATCCAACGCCGATGGTCCAGTCTAGGGCAGATGCACACCCAACAACGACGCCCGCCGCCGTTAGAACTCCTCCGAGATCGTCCGCAGTAGCTCGATCGTCTCGTCAGGGGTGGTGCTCACGGCGCACAGCCGTTCCATCACCTCGGTGTATCGGTCCACATCCTCACGCTTGTCCAGGTAGAGCGCGCTGGCGAGCTGCTCGACGTACACGACGTCGGGCAGGTCGGGATCGGGGAATCGCAGGATGCTGAAAGCCCCGCCCTCGGCACTGTGCCCGCCGAAGCTGAACGGCATGATCTGGATCGTGATGTTCGGCTGGCGCATGAGGTCGATGAGGTGCTCCAGCTGGGCTCTCATCACCTCGGCTCCGCCGATCGGCCGGCGTAGCGCGGCCTCGTCGATCACCGCCCAGAAGACCGGCCCGTCCGGCTTGTCCAAGATCCTCTGGCGCTCCAGCCGGAGATCCACCCTTCGGGCGATCTCCTCCGCTCCGATGCCCGCCGCCCCGGCGGTCACCACAGCCCTTGCATACTCTTTGGTCTGCAACAGTCCCGGCACGAACTGGACTTCATAGGTCCTGATTCTGGCGGCCGCCTCTTCGAGGCCGACGTACGCCTGGAACCACGTGGGCAGGACATCGTTGAACCGGTGCCACCAACCCGGCTCGTTGGCGGTGGCGACCAGGTCGAGCACGGCGGAGCGGGCCTGCTGATCCACGACCCCGTACAGAGTCAGCAGGTCGGCCACGTCGCGTTCCTTGAACCCCACTCGACCCAGCTCCATGCGGCTGATCTTGGATTCGGAGCCACGGATGAGGTGGCCCGCCTCCTCACGAGTGACGTTCTTCGCTTCCCTGAGCTTGCGCAGCTGGGAGCCCAGGAGGATGCGCAGCGCCGTCGGCCCGGAACCCGGCTGGTTCTGCGTCACTTTGCCTCCTATCAAGGTCCGCACACACAGTGACACCACATCGGCTTGAATGACAAGGTCTCAACCTGGTGTCCGATTCCGGGATCTATGCCCAGAAAACGCCGCTTGCTACTGCACATTGCACCTGCACGTGCATTTGGGTCTTGCAGACGCAGCGGCCGTGACCCATGATGGCTTAGTGCATATTGGGCCAAACATGCACTAACCAAGGCTGAACGGGGAGGTATCGGCGGCATGGTGGAGGACCCTCTGGCCACTGCCGATTGCCTCCAGATCACCCGCGAGGTTGGCTTCGACCACCTGCTCATGGGCGGCGGCAAGCCTTACTCGACCGCGTGCCCGTTGCCCTTTCAGGCCGACTCGGTGAAGACCGCCCGAGACGTGACCCGCTCCACACTGCAGGACTGGGGACTCCACGACCTGAGCGACGACGCCGCGCTCGTGGTGTCGGAATTGGTGACGAACGCGGTCAGGTACGCAATGCGCGCAGCCGGGCGGCGGGAGATCGAGTTGCTGCTCATGCGGGTCGCCCCGCACGTGCTGCTGGCGGTGGCCGATCCCAGCGACGAGGTGCCGCGCCCCAAGGAGCCCGATTTCATCTCCGAGAACGGGCGCGGCCTTTACATCGTCGAAACGTACAGCCAGTGCTGGGGCTGGGACCCCCTGGCTCGCGGCGGCAAGGCTGTGTGGGCGCTCTTCCGCACGGAAGACTGACCCAGCCCAACCCTTAGATCTGTTACGGCGTCGCCGAAGTGGGCCGCCACCCGCCCCACTTCGGCTGACAGTGCGGCGAGCCTGGGGCGAGAGCGGCAGCTTGCGTGACCAACGGAGCCCCGTGCGAGCGCGACCATGAGCAGGGCCCTCCAGGAACACGGCCTCTGACCCCCTTCACCGGCGGGCCGCCGTTACGGCGCGCATCGTGGGCCTTCTCCGTAGTCTCGCTCGTGACCAGAATGCTAGATTGGTCACCGGTCAACAGTCACGAGGAGGCCTTTGTGCGTGCCGATCATTGGGAGCGGGCTGACCGGATCCTCGACGCGGCGAAGGAGCTGCTGCTGCGCTGGGGGTACCGGCGGGTGACGATCGACGAGATCGCCAAGCGTGCCGGAGTCGGCAAGGGCACGATCTACCTGCACTGGCGTACCCGCGAGCAGTTGTTCTTCGCGGTCGGCGCAAGGGAGGCGGTCGCCATGCTGGACGCGGTCGTCGCGGGCATGCGCTCGGATCCTGCCGAGATCGCGCTGCACCGGTACATGCGCCGGTTCTTCCTGGAGGCGATGCGGCGGCCGGTACTGCGGGCGATCTTCACCAGGGACGCCGAGACGCTCGACAAGTTCCTCGCCAGCCCGGCCAGGAAACCGCTCGAGGGCGCCAAGCTGCTCGCCTCGCGCGAATACCTGGGTGTGCTCGCCCGGCACGGGTTGCTGCGGGACGGTCTGCGGCCCGAGGACCTGGACTATCCGCTGCCGACGATCGTGTTCGGGTTCTTCGCGATCGAGCCCCTGCTGCCGGCCGAGGTCACGCTCGGCCTGGAGGAGAAGGCCGATGCCTTGGCCGACACGCTGCGCAGGACGTTCGAGCCGGAGCGGCTGCCGGACTGCGCGCCGGCGGCGGAGCGGGTGATCGAGATCTTCGAAGGGCTCTCACGTGACTTCCATGACGCGGCATACGGAGGCGGAAATGGGACATGACATCGGCGGGCTGCACCACGTGGGGCATGTCGTCCATGACCTGGAGCAGGCACTCGAGCGGTACCGGCGGATGGGATTCGTGCTGCCGGGGCCCGCGTACCCGGTGGTGGGCGAGCCGCCCGAGCCGGTCGGGGTGGGCAACACGCACGCGTACTTCACGGGCACCTTCGTCGAGCTGGTCACCGTCGCCGGGGCGGGGCGGGTTCCCGAAGACGCGCGGCTGATCCCGCTGCGGGCGCCCGTGGAGCGGCTGCCCGCGCTCCAGGAGGCCGTCCGCGGCACGGCGGCGAACCTGGAGGCCTGCCTTCGGCGCTTCGAGGGCGTGCACATCCTGATGTTCGACTCGCCCGGCATCGATGGCGCCGCCGCGCGACTGACGGCGAGCGGCGTCGGGCACGGCGGGGTCCAGGCGGCCCAGCGGCCGGTCGAGACGGCGGACGGGCTGCGGATGGAGCCCGTGCGGTGGCTGGAGATCGACGGCGCCGGGCCGGGGCTCGTGCCGGAGGGGCGGGTCGGGCTGGCGGAGAACGCCTCCGCGCATGCCGCGGCCGGCCATCCCAATGGCGCGGTCGAACTGGTCGAATCCGTGTTGTGCGTGGCCGACGACGAGCTGGACGAAGCCGAGCGGCGTTATGAGAGTTATGTGGGGCGTCCGGCGTCGCGGGTCGGGGTCGTGCGGACGTTCACGCTCGGCGATGGCCCGGCTCGCGTCACGCTGGTCGGCGCATCCGGGCTGGACGGGCTGTTGCCGGGCGAGGGCGCGGGGGCGCTGCCCGGGTTCGCGGCGTACGCGGTGGCGGTGCGGGACATCGCGGCCACCGAGCGGTTCCTGGGCGAGGCCGGGGTACCGGTCCGCGAGAGCGCCGCGGGCGAGATCTTCGTGTCCGCCCGCGAGGCGCTCGGCACCGCGATCGTCTTCCGTCAGGCAGGCTGACGGCCGAGACAAGGCTGGGACCGTTACTCTCCGGTAATGCCGTCGATACGCTCGCGTAGAAGATCGGCGTGACCGTTGTGGCGGGCGTACTCCTCGATCATGTGGACGAGGATCCAGCGGTGCGTGCAGTCCTGGCCGTTGCGGTCGCCGACGGCGTCCAGCGGCTTGGCGGCGGAGATGGCGCGGGCGCGCTCGATCTCGTCCTGCCACGTGGCGAACGCCTCCTCGGCCGAGGCGGTGTCGACGTCGTTGAAGTCGGCGTCGTTGTCGCGGTCCTTGTCCCACAGCTTGGGGACGTCCTCGCCGTTCAGCACGCGGCGGAACCAGGCGCGTTCGACGTGCGCCATATGCCTGACCAGGCCGAGGAGGGACAGGGTCGAAGGCGCGGCGGAACGCAGGCGCAGCTGCTCGTCCGACAGGCCCGCGCATTTGACGGCGAGGGTGGCGCGGTGCCATTCGAGCCAGTTGTTGAGCACCGTCAGCTCATCACCGGTGAGGGGTGGCGGGGTACGGGAGTCAATCACGAGCCCTGACCTTACCTTCGGCCCGGTGTGTGCTTTGGAGCAGCCGGTAGACGGCTTCGCGCACTGCTTCGTCCCTTACGTTGCGGATGAGGGCGTCAGGGGGCAGGTCTCCGCCTCCGTCTTGAGGGCGGGATCGCGGAACCATCCCGCCCTCGTCAGGCGGGCCGGCCTGCCCGGCTGTGCAAGTCGCTGTCCGCGCTGCCGTTGCCGCGGGCGCACAACCCTGACCCTGCGGCACTTCTAGTGCATGGAGATGTGCACGTGGTCGAAGTGGTTCTCGGTGATGCTGCCGCGGTTCCCCATCGTGCTCCAGCCGGAGCCATGGTTGATGCGCTGCTTCCAGATCACGTACTTGATCCCGAGCTTGTCCGTGTTCTTGATCGCCCACTCCGCGATCCGGTCGCCGAGTGCGAGGTTCGCGGCCGTCGGCATCGAGCCTCCGGTGCTCATCATGAAGTCGCAGGCGCGTCCGAGCGGGTGCTCGCCGCCTGAGCCTGAGCGGAAGCAACCCACCGTGTACGGCAGCGAGAAGTTCTTCCGCACCTGCTCGCGCATGAGCTGGGTCCGGGGGGTGATGTTGTCGGCTCCGGTGGGAAGTTCGGGGGCCCAGCTGCCGTCGGAGTTGCGGCCGGTGCCGAACGGCACGAGGTCCTCGAGCTTGTTCTTGATGTCCTCGATGACGTCCTCGGCCTCGTCGCGCTGCTCGTCCACCTCGGCCGCGTCCTTGCGGATCTCGGCCGCCAGCGCGGCGGCCTCCTCGGCGGCCTTCTCCTTGTCGTCGCGGGCCTTGGCCACGCCCAGCACGAACGCCTGCTGCTCGGCGGTCAGCTGGTTGAGCACGGCAGCGCTGCCGCCGTTCGCGGGCATCATGAATCCCGGCACCGGGGGGTTGCCGTTCTGGTAGCGGAGCCTGGCGATCTCGGCGACCCGCTGCTGGGCCGCGGTCAGCGTCTGCTCCGCCGTGGCCAGGCGCTCATCTGCCGTCTTGGCGGCCTGCTGGGCCTTGGCCAGCTCGACGCGCTTGAGGTTGTACTGCTCGATGAGCTTATCGATCTTGCTGTTGAGCTTCTTGAGCTGGGCGCGGAGCTCGGACTCCGTCGGTTTGGGGGCCGCCGACGCCGCGGTCGCCGGGAAGAAGGCGACGGCGGCGGCGGTGATGAGGCCGATGGCAAGACTCGCGGGGGACGAAGCCGCCACGTAGATGTTCCTCTCCCTCTGCCGGCCGGGTTAGCTGACGGGTTCGGGCATGGGAGGCCCCTACCACCGAAGTGGATTCACCCCAAGTGCGGTGGGTCCCCGGCTCCCGGGCAACACGCCCGGGATTAGGCGGGCAACGGCCGTTACGGCCGGTGCTTATCGGGATATTAGTGGTAGATCACGGGTCATGCGACCTTAAGTAGAAATCTATTAGTGATCTACTCGTGATCGAAGCATGCGTGCGGCCTCCTCCGGTAGCACGTCGTTGACGAAGGCCCCCATCGCCGACTCCGACCCCGCCAGGTACTTCAGCTTCTCCGGTGCACGCCTGATGCTGAACAGTTCAAGGTGCAGGTACGCCAGCTCACGGTCCCGTCGTACCGGTGCCTGGTGCCAGGCCGCGATGTAGGGCATCGTGACGCCGAACAGCCCGTCGAAGGCCCGCAGCACCGACGTGTAGAGCGGCGCGAACGCGGCCCGCTCCGCCTCTGTCAGCGCCGCCAGGTCGGGCACCTGCCGGTGCGGATAGATGTGCACCTCGAACGGCCAGCGAGCGGCGGCGGGCACGAAAGCCGTCCACAACTCGTTGGCCGCCACCACCCGCGTGCCGGCGGCCCGCTCTGCGGCCAGGACGTCGGCGAACAGGTGCCCCTTGTAGCGAGAGGCGGCGCCCAGTTGCAGCTTGGTCCGCGGGGTGACGTACGGGTAGGCGTAGATCTGGCCGTGCGGGTGCGCGAGCGTGATGCCGATCTCCGAGCCTCGGTTCTCGAAGCAGAAGACCTGCTCCACGCCCTCGACGGCGGACAGTTCGGCCGTGCGGTCGGCCCATGCTTCCATGACCAACTCGACCTGGGCGTCGGACAGCTGAGAGAAGGACGAGTCGTGCTCCGAAGTGAAGCAGACCACCTCACAGCGGCCCGCGGCCGGACGGACCTCACTCAGCCCGCCTACTTGCTCATAAGTCCCGAAATTCCCGGAAAAAGAGGGGAAGCGGTTCTCGAACACCACCACGTCGTAGTCGTACGCCGGGATCTCCGTCGACCGCGTCTCCGACGAGGGGCACAGCGGGCACTCGGCCGCTGTGCCGGTCGGCTGGTGCGTCCGCGTCTGCCGGTGCCCCGCGATCGCGATCCACTCCTCGGTCAGCGGGTCGTAGCGCAGCTCGGAAGCCACCGGCCGGGGGTCGAGCGTCCGCCGGTCGATCGCGCTCCTGTCGGCGTCGTCCCGCCGGTCGAAGTAGATCAGCTCTCGGCCGTCGGCCAGGTGGGTGATGGTGCGCTTCAAAGCGAGCCCTCCGCGATGATCAGTTCACCGGCCGCTTCGGCCAGGTGCGTACGTGCTTCCTCCGGCAGCCCCGCGTCGCTGATGACCACGTCGGCCTCGGTCAGCTCGGCGATGGTGCTGATGCCCACCGTGTTCCACTTGGTGTGGTCGGCCGGGACGACCAGGCGGGTGGCGGCCGCCACCAGCTCCCTGTCGGTCTCGGACTCGAGCAGGTTGGGCGTGGTGAACCCGGCCCGCACGCTCATCCCGTGGACGCCGAGGAAGAGTGTGTCCACGTGCAGGCGGCGGATCGCGGCCACGGCCACCGGACCCACTAAGGCGTCCGACGGCGTGCGTACCCCCCCGGTCAGCACCACTGTGCGGTCGGCGCGCGGATTGCGGTGGAAGACGTCGGCCACGGGGATGGAGTTGGTGATCACGGTGAGCTCGGGCACGCCGATCAGGTGATGCGCCAGCGCCCAGGTCGTGGTGCCCGCGGACAGCGCCACGGCGGTGCCGGGGCGCACCAGTTGCGCCGCGCGGCGCGCGATGGCCTGCTTCTCCTGCTGCTGGCGCGCGGACTTCGCGGTGAAGCCCGGCTCCTCGGTCGATCCCGGGCCGAGGGCGGTCGCGCCACCATGCACCTTTTCCAGCAGGCCCCGCTCGGCCAGCACCTCGAGGTCGCGGCGAATGGTCATGTCGGAGACGCCGAGCTCGCGGACGAGGTCGGCCACCCGGACACCGCCGTTGCTGCGTACGCGTTCGAGGATCGCCTGCTGACGCTGCTGTGCGAGCACGCCCGCTCCTTCCAACAGATTCCACCAAATTATGACACGGATAAGTTCGGGGAATGTTAGGTCGGGTGGCGTCGCTTGCCTGGTCGGCGCAGGCGAGAGACGGTGGGGGATCAATGCCGTAGCACCCGATCATCGGAGGCGAGCGTATGGCCAAGCGCGCACGCAAGGGCAAGGCACGCAAGAAGAAGAAGGCTAACCACGGCAAGCGGCCCACCGCACGCTGACTCGGGTGGCCGCCTCTGCCCGGCGGCCACCCGGTTTCACCCGGGCAGTTCGGTGAGTGCCCGGTCGATGCGGTCCTGCGGGAGCGTGTAGTCCTCCAGCTGCCCGGCCAGGTGGCGATCGTAGGCGGCCAGGTCGAAGTGCCCGTGGCCGCAGAGCGCGGTGAGGATGACCTTCTCCTCGCCGCTTTCCTTGCATCGCAGCGCCTCGGCGATCGTCTCGGCGAGCGCGTGCGTGGGCTCAGGGGCGGGCACGATGCCCTCCGTCCTGGCGAAACGCACGCCGGCCTCGAAGCATTCGTTCTGGGATCGGGTGACGGCCTCGAACAGCCCCAGCTCGTACATGTGCGACAACAGCGGCGACATGCCGTGATACCGCAGGCCGCCCGCGTGGATCGGGTCGGGTACGAACGAGTGCCCCAGCGTATGCATCTTGAGCAGCGGCGTGAGCCCGGCGGTGTCGCCGAAGTCGTAGGCGTAGACACCGCGGGTGAACGACGGGCAGGCGGCGGGCTCGACCGCGCGGAACACGGTCTGGATCCGTCCCGCCAGCTTTTCCCGCAGGAACGGGAACGTCAGGCCGGCGAAGTTGGAGCCGCCTCCGGTGCAGCCGATGACCAGGTCGGGCATCTCGGGGAGCTGCTCGAGCGCCTCCTCGCCGATCACCGTCTGGTGCATGAGCACGTGGTTGAGCACCGAGCCGAGCGCGTAGCGGGCATCCGGGGTCGCGGCGGCCACCTCGACGGCCTCGCTGATCGCGATGCCCAGGCTGCCCGGCGAGTCGGGGTGATCGGCGAGCACCTTGCTGCCCGCGCCCGTCACGGTGGACGGGCTTGCGTGCACGGTGGCGCCGTACACCTGCATGAGGGAGCGGCGGTACGGCTTCTGGTCATAGGAGGCGCGGACCATCCAGATCTGGCATTCGACGTTGAACTGGGAGCACGCGAACGCCAGCGCCGATCCCCACTGCCCGGCGCCCGTCTCTGTGGTGAGCAGTCGCACGCCCTCGCGCGCGTTGTAGAAAGCCTGTGGCACGGCCGTGTTCGGCTTGTGCGAGCCCGCGGGCGAGACGCCCTCGTACTTGTAGTAGATCCTGGCCGGCGTACCGAGCGCCTTCTCCAGCCGCCGCGCCCGGATCAGCGGCGTCGGCCGCCAGAGCCGGTAGACGTCGAGCACCTCCTGCGGGATCGCGACGAACCGCTCCCCGCTGACCTCCTGCGCGATCAGCTCCATGGGGAAGAGCGGGGTCAGATCGTCCGGTCCTATGGGCTGCCTGGTGCCGGGATGCAGCGGCGGAGGCGGCGGGGCCGGCAGATCAGGAACGATGTTGTACCAGTTGCTGGGGATCATCGATCCAGTCTGCGCCCAGAACGGGCCGCATTCCAGCATTCCCCACAAGGTTGGTTGAATGACTTCACAGGTGCCCTACTCGGCCGCTGACGACCAGGACGGCGAGCCGATCCGGATGATCGGCCCGGACGACGACGTCCGCCGCTTCCTGAGGGCGGACCTCCCGCTCGTACCGCTCGTAGGCGGGCAGCCGCCACCGCTCGCTGTCGAGCGTTCCGCGCTCGAGGGCCTTGGCCGACAGCCATAGGTGCACGCTGAGGTCGAACGTCAACCCGCGCCCCAGCAACAACGTCCCATCGACGAGCACCACCCCGCCCTCGGGCAGCTCCTGGTACCGCACCCGGTACGCCCGATCCACCCGGCTGTCCCAGAGCGCCGGCAACACCCGCCCCGACCCGCCCGCGTCCAGCGGCTCGAGCACCTCCCTCCGCAGGCCCTTCACGTCGAGCCAGTCCTCGTAGAAGGCGTCGGGATCGGTCCTGCCGTGCTCCAGGCGCAGCGACGCGGGCCGCAGGAAGTCGCCCGCCGACACCCGCACCACGGGCCGCCCGCGCAGCCTGAGCGGCGCGACGAGCTCGTCAGCGAGCGTCTCGGGCCGGGTGGCAGGCGCCCCGTCCACGGCCACCCGCACCCATTCGCCCCGCGGCCGTCTGGAGACGAGCTCGGCCAGTTCCTCTACGAGGAGGTCATGGGAGATCGGTCGCGCACGCATCATCCCTAGCTTACGATCGCCGATTCCGCGACAGCCTTGTAGGCATGCCCCTGATGCGCTGAGGATGTGCGCATGGATGAGCAGGAATCAGCGGAGGTCTTCCGTGGCACGAACCTCGTTCCCGCCGCTGGCGAAACGGTGGTGCACAAGGGGGTGGCGAACCTGTGGGCGGGGCCAGAGGCGGTGGGCGGCCGCCTGTGGCTGACCAGCCGGTCGCTCGTATTCCGTTCGCATGCGGTGAACGTCCAGAGGGGTGTTTGGGCGTGGCCTCTGGAGGAGATCGTGTCGACCGCACCAGTCAACACGCTCGGGATCGTCCCGAACGGGATGGAGGTCGTGCTGCGGAACGGGGAGCGGGTGCGATTCGTCGTACGCAAGCGACGTGTCTGGATGCAGGCCATCGAGCACGTAAAGGACTGAGCTCCGAGCCGCCCGGCTCAGCCGGGTGCGTCTATGGCGCGGCGCGTGTCCCTCGCGCGCCAGGCGGTCACCACGGACTGCGCGAGTGCGGATGTGACTCCCTGACTGGCGTCCACCTCATAGTCGTACGGACCGAACGTGTGGATACCGTCCGACTCGACGTGACTGCGGCCCTCCCCGATCCACCGATCCCCACGCTCACGCTCCCTCCGGTCGATCTCCGCGAGCTCGCAATGAACCCCAACGAGTAGGACGTCGAACCCCGCCAGCAGGCGGGCCAGGTCTTGCCGCCACTCCGCGAACTCGATGACGTGCTCCACGAGCAGATCGTTGCCCGCACCCGCCAGAGCAGGCAAACACCGATGAAAGCCGTCGAAGAACCGCGGCCGCATCTCCTCCCACCATGCGAACGGCCCGACGCGGTCGCGCCGCTCGGGCAACATCCCGCTCTCCACGAACCGGTCGGAGGAAACATGCAGAAACGGCTCGTCCAGCGTGCGCTGCGCCATTCAAAACGCTGCCACGTGCCAAGATGGCACCATGACGACTTCCAGAAAGGACGATGGCGCGTAGGCCGCCCGCGCGAGTGCGCGCCGACCTTCCTCGCCACCGGAGGTCCACCGACGAACCCGTCCCCGCCATCCCCGGCGTGTCCCCACGAGGCCGTGCGGCCGTCGCCCGCCTCGAACGCACCCGCTTCTGGGCCGGCGCCGCCGCCGAGGCGCTGCGTGCGTGGTCGCTCTTCATGAGGGATCCCGCATACCGCCTGTTCGACCCCAGTCCTGGATGCGGCCTGATGATGTGCTGCCCCGACCCGGTGGAGCTGCGCGCCATCCTGTACGCGGTCCTCACCGTCCTCCCGCCCCGGGACGCTCGTGCCTTACGCAAACGCGTCCACGGATTTGACGGGCCGTGGTGACTTGATCGGCGGGGTCAGGGGGTACGGGCCCTCAACGCTGCCGAATCACGCTCCCCGACCATCGGACCGTATCGACCTCGTCCGCATCGCCGGGCGGCGTTGTGTGCAACACGGTCTCGTTCTCTCATCGCTCGATCGCAGTGGAGAGCATGCCATGTCGATCTGTGCACGCAAGATCTGAAAATGTCGTGGAGATCACGAAGGCCAGGCCGCCTCATGAGGTGACCTGGCCTTTCGCCGTCAGAGCGGACGACGGGAATCGAACCCGCGTAGCTAGTTTGGAAGACTAGGGCTCTACCATTGAGCTACGTCCGCGCGAACCGGTCGAACTCTGGTCTAGACTTCATCCGGTCGTCAGGGCGTAAGCGTACCGGAGTCCCGGGGCGCATGCGCACTCGGCGAAACGGGGCGTGGCGCAGCTTGGCAGCGCGCTTGCTTTGGGAGCAAGAAGTCGCAGGTTCAAATCCTGTCGCCCCGACTTCAGGACCAGCAGGAAGGCCCCCTCCAAGATCGGAAGGGGCCTTCTGAGTGACAAACTGAGTGACATGTCCGCAGGCAGCGCCTACGACGCGCCGAAAATGCGATCCATAGCCACAGCTCCGGACTGGACCACAGGCCGGATCTGCATACGGTAGACCGCTTCAGTCGTCGCCGTGCTGCTGTGGCCGACCAAACGAGAGATCTCTTCCAGCGGTAGGCCGCTGTCGGAGAGCAGCGACACGAAACTATGCCGCAGCTCACGAGGAGTCCACTCCTTGGGGTCCAGTCCCTTGGCCTTCTTGATGACAGCGCGGAATGCGCGCCGGATATTGGCGGCGTCCAGTTCGGTGCCGTTCTCCGAGGGGAAGACCAGACCGCTGTCTGACCATGAATCCCCTTGAGCCTGCTGTTGGCGAGCGCGGTGCTCGGTCAGCACCTCGACACACTTCGTGGGCAGCGCGAGCGTCCGTCGAGACCGGGGGGTCTTGGTGTCACCACCAGCCCGTACAGATCTCCAGACCGCCATGTAGGGCGGAACCAGCGGAGTGGCTTGAGGATCCCCGTCGAGATCTACGTGATCCCATGTGAGGGGCCGCAGTTCCTCGGTGCGTGCTCCCGTGAGGAGCGAGAGCACGATATAGGCGTGCATGCGGGTGCCTTCTGCGGCAGTGAGTACGGCTTCCGCTTGCGCGAAGGTGAGTGCCTTCGAAGGCCGTCCCGCCGTACCCGTGGGCACGCTGCACAATTCGACCACGTTCCGCTTCACCTTGTCGCGCGCCATGGCTCGCTTGATGGCCCTGTTCAAGCATGAGTGCATGATCTGCAGCGTCCGGGTGCTCAAACTGCCGGACTTGCTGGCGAGCCATTTGTCGACATCTTCGGCGCGGAGATCCCGAAGCTTGCGCTTGCCCAGCGCCGGGACAACGTGAAGACGGCAGATGTTCGTGTAGAGCTTGATTGTGTCCTCGTCGCGTCCACTGAGCCCGTAGGACAGCCAGTCATTTACGGCTCGTTCCACGGTGTAGTCGCTGGGAGCGATCGCAAGGCCGTCCTCGTGATCGCGTAGAACCTCCTTGAGTTTGGTCTTGGCTTCGGTCTTGGTTCGTCCGGCGGCTTTGCGGGTGATGCGTCGGCCTGCCGGGGTGTAGCCGATGGTGATTTCGGCGATCCATCGCTGGCGGGTTTCGCTCCAGTACAGCCCACCGTCGCCGTGTGCGCGTTGCTTGGGCATCAGGCCGCCTGCGCTTCCTGCTCCAGGAGCTTGATGTACTCGGCGATGGCGTCGGCCGGGACGCGTCGGGCACGTCCGGCCTTGACGGTGCGCAGGCGTCCGGCGCGGATCTCTTGGTAGAGGTAACGCCGGGACAGACGCAAGACGACGCCAGTTTCGTTGACGTCGTAGAGCGCTTGGCCCGGGTAGTGGACGGTCTTGCCGTTGGTGAGCATGGTGGTAGTCCGTTCGCGTTCTGAGGTTGGTCAGGCGGCGAGCGGTGTGGACGAACTGCGTACCTGTTCGTAGGCGAGTTCTTCGCGTCCTGCTCGAGTGCGTTCGCGGGCTTGTGCCGATGCCGTGTTGGCGAGGAGTTGGTCACCGGTCGTGTGCCAGCCGGTGCCTGCGTAGGTGAGCCCTAGCAGACCAGCCGCGGGGCCGCCTCCGCTCCATCGCGATCGTGGCACCAGGCGCGCGGGTTGGGCAGCCCCGCGGCTGGCCCGCTACCCTGCGGGTGGGACGACGGCAGACGGGCAGGCCAGTCTGGAGGATGCAAGGTTGAGTGCCAACTCGTCGAGTACAGACCTCGTCGAAGCCGGATGGAACGATGTTCGGGCAGATGGACGGTTGCGTCCCGAATTGATCGAAGCAGCCTATGCAGAACCGCGCCTTCGCCAGCTCTTTCCTTGGACAGGAATGGGCGAACTTCATTTCAGTCGCTGTACAGGCAAACGCTGGACTTGGGACATCCCTTATGTTGCCGCTGATCCGGCAGGCGGCTATCAAGTATCAGGCCCTCTTCGGGGTCAGACAGTGGGATCAGCGGCGACACCTGTGGAGGCCATAGCCATGGTGGTGGAACGTCTCCCGGTCAGATGTGGGCCCGCCTTCATCGGGACACCTGAAGACCTGGCGGCGCACGAGGCAGCGTCCGCAAGACAGGCGCGATTGGCTGAAAGTCCGGAAGGGGCCGAGTGACAAACCAAGTGACATGCCGTGTGCCCAATCAGGTTCGATCATGCACGTCAGTGCACATCAATCAATGACTCGACCAGCCAGAACGCCAGCTCTCAAGATCGGTACCTGTGATTTGGGAGCAAGAAAGTCGCAGGTTCAAATCCTGTCGCCCCGACCAGCTCAAAGGCCCCTTCCGAGGTGGAAGGGGCCTGCTGCTGGTCCGTGTGACGGCCCTCGGCCTCAGGTCATGCGGGCGACGAGGGACTTCGGGGCGATCTGGCGGTAGGCGTCGGCGACGATCTCCGCAATCTCCGCCCAGTCCAACTCCGGCACGTCCAGATAGACGCCCAGCCAGCCGCGATGACCCACGTACGGGGGCCGGAAGAAGCGCTCGGGGTCCTCGGCCACCAGTTCCTGCTGCGCCCCGGCCGAGGCCGCGCACCAGAACGCCAGGCGGTCGTCGTGGTGGTGGTCAGCGAACATCACGAACGTCTTCTTGTCCCGGACGAACCAGGTCGGCTCCCCATGGCTGAGTCGTTCGGTGACCTCCGGGAGCGCCAGGCAGAGCTCGCGCAGCCGGTCCAGGGCGGCGGTGTCCACGGAGGGTCAGCCCGTCAGCGTGAGGGGGTTGACGAGGTCGGCGTAGACCAGCAGGCCCGCCATGATCATCATGACGATGGCGATCGCGTACGTCAGCGGCAACACCTTCGCGATGTCCACGTACTTCGGCTCGGGCCGACGCATGATCTTGGCGAACGCCCGCTTGATGCCCTCCCACAGGCCCCCGGCGATGTGGCCGCCGTCCAGCGGCAGCAGCGGGATGAGGTTGAACATGCCGATCGCCAGGTTGAAGCCGGCCAGCAGGTTGACGAAGATGGCGATCTTCTTCTCGTTGGACAGGTCGGAGGCGAGGATCTCGCCGCCCATCCGGCCCGCGCCCACGACGCCGACCGGGCCCTCAGGGTCGCGTGCCTCGCCCGAGAAGGCCGCGTGCCAGACGCCGACCATCTTCTCCGGCAGGTTGAGCAGGGAGCCCGCCACGCGGGCCGTCAGAGCGCCCATGTAGCCGACGACCTCGCCCATGCTCTGTTGCTCCATGACCTCCGTCGGCAGGACGCCGAGGAAGCCGACGTTCTTGTCGATCTTCTGGGGGTCCTGGAGGTTGGGGCGGTCCTGGGCGATGAGGGTGACGTCGAGCGTCATCGGCTTGCCGTCGCGGACGATGCCGAGCTGGACCGGGCCTGGGCCGTGGCCGCGGATCAGGCGGGTGGCGTCCTCCCAGGTGTTGATCTTCTGGCCGTCGAAGGAGACCATGCGGTCGCCGGGCTTCATCTTGGCCTGGGCCGCGGGGGTCAGCTGGTCGTCGGGCTTGCACGTGGTGCGCTGCTCCGAGATCGGGATCACGCACGTGTTGGTCTCGGGGGACACGACCGGGGCCCAGGTGGGCAGGCCGATGCCGACCAGCAGGATGCTGAAGAACACGAACGCCAGCACGAAGTTCATCATCGGGCCGCCGGACATGATGATGACCTTCTGCCACCACTTCTTGCGGTAGAAGACGCGGTCCTCGTCGCCGGGCCTGACCTCCTCCTGGGCGGCGTCGCGGGCCGACTCGATGAGGGCCTGGAACGGGCCTGTCGAGGTGCTCCTGACCTTCGCCGGGTCATCGCCGGGACGCGGCGGCAGCATGCCGATCATGCGGATGTAGCCGCCGAACGGGATCCACTTGATGCCGTATTCGGTCTCGCCCTTGCGCCGGGACCACGCGGTCGAGCCGAAGCCGACCATGTATTGGGTCACCTTGACACCGAAGAGCTTGGCGGGCACGAGATGGCCGACCTCGTGCAAGGCGATGGAGAGCATCAACCCGAACAGGAAGATGAGGATCCCCACCAGATAGAGCCAGTTCATCTATGCGCGCTCCAGGGCAAGGCGGACGGTCCCGACAGCCCCAGGGTAGTCGAACTCCTCCGACGCGACGTGGCGCCGGCGCAGCCAGGCATGGCCGGCGCCCGGCGAACCAATCGTTATGGGCGCCAGATCAGGACGAGGGCGCAGTCGTCGTTGTGGCCGGAGGCCATGGCGTTGACCAGGGCCCTGGCGCCGTCGCGGAACCCGGACGGCAGCAGCCGCTCCGCCTCGCCGAGCAGCCGGTCCAGCCCTGCGTCGATGTCGCGGCCGGGCTGCTCGATCAGCCCGTCGGTGAAGAGCAGCAGCGCGTCACCCTTGCGCAGCGTGCCGCTGTCGGGCTCGCAGTGCAGGTCGGGCACCACGCCGAGAACCACGCCCTTGGCCGAGGCGACCTGCCAGTTGCCCGTGCCCGCGTCGAACTTCACCACCGGCGGATGCCCGGCCGAGGTGATCGTGTAGTCGCCCGTGGCCAGGTCGAGGCGCAGGTGCACGGCGGTCACGAAACCCTCGTCGCCCCGCTGGCGGTGCAGGTAAGCATTGCAGGCAGGCAGGAAGTCGTCGACCGAGCCGAGCAGGCCACCGAACGTGCCGGACAGCAGCAGCGCTCGGGTGCCCGCGTCCACGCCCTTGCCGGACACGTCCACGAGGGCGATCTCGACGGTGTCCCCGTCACGCATGGAGACCAGGAAGTCGCCGCCGAACGAGGACCCGCCGGCCTGCTTGAGCACCACCTTGGCGCCCCAGTCCTTGGGCAGCGGGGGCAGCTCGCCCTGACTCTTGAGCCGGTCACGCAGCTCCAGCAGCATCGCGTCGCCACGCAACCCCTGCACGCCCAGCTTGCCCCTGGTCCGGGCCATGAGCAGGGCGAGCACGGTGGTGAACCCGATGGTCACGGTGAGCCCCAGCCCGATCCTGGCCACGCCGAGCGTGATCGCGATGAAGCCGAGCGCGGTGCCCACCGCCACGAGCAGCTTGACCAGGCTGCACAGCCGCAACTGGAGCCCGCCGATCAAGGTGACGAGGATGAGCAGCGAAGGCGAGAACCATTCGGTCGAGACCTTCGCGGCCAGCGCGCCGATGACGATCGAGAGCGTGGAAAGGGCGATGAGCAGGTTGCGCTCGCGGGCCAGCGGACCTCTGCGGACGAAGCGGACAATGGGCACGAGGAAGGGCACCCGCACCAGGACCGCACGGACCCGTGGCGGGATCAGCGGCGCCGGACGGGAACTCATGATGCGCCTGACTGTATCGGTCTGGCCCGTGTTTGGGCAGCCCACTTGACCAACACCTTGATCATTAAGCACGGATATTCAGTGGCCTTCCCCCTTTGCGCGCTCATACCTTGGACTGATGACGTACCCGATCCGTCCGATTGGTGAGGCCGAGTGGCCGGCGTTCACCCAGGTTCTCGAAGAGGGGTTCAACTGGACCCCACATCCGCAGCAGGCCGAGCGGTGGAAGGCCGAGACGGAGTTCGACCGCACACTCGCCGTCTTCGACGGCGATCTCATGGTGGGGGTCACCTCGGTTCTCAGCTTCAGGATGACGGTGCCAGGCGGGCAGCTGCCAGTCGGCGGCGTGACCTCCGTCAGCGTGCTGCCCTCGCACCGCCGCCGCGGGGTGCTGTCCTCGATGATGCGCAGGCAGCTGGCCGACATCCGCGAGCGCGGTGAGCCGGTCGCCGCGCTCTACGCCGCCGAATCGGGGATCTACGGCAGGTTCGGGTACGGCAGGGCGGCGAGTTTGCTGTGGTTCCGCATCAACAAGCACGCCTCGGCGTTCGTCAAGAACGCCCCGGCCGACCCGTCGCTGAGGATCAGGGTGGCCAAGCCCGCCGGCGTGCGGGCCGACCTCGAGAAGTTGTACGCGTCCGTGGTGACCGCGCGTCCAGGACGCTACGCGCGCACGGCGGCGTTCTGGGACAGCTCGCTAGCAGACGAGGAGTTCGATCAGCGGGGGTCGGGGCCGCTGCGGGCGGTGCTGGCAGCGGACGACCGAGGGGTGCGCGGATACGCGTTGTTCAGGGTCAAGGGCTCATGGGACGACAACGACCTGCCCGCCGGGGAGCTGCAGCTGCAGGAGCTGGAGGCGGCCGACCCGGCCGCCTATGCCCTGTTGTGGCGCAGCATCCTGGACCGCGACCTCGTCACGACGGTGCGGGCGGCCAGGCCGGTGGACGACCCGCTGGTCGCGTTGCTGGCCGACCAGCGGCAGCTGCGCGCGGGCTGGAGCGACGAGCTGTGGGTACGCGTGGTCGAGGTGGACCGTGCGCTGGCCGGCCGCGCCTACGCCGCGCCGGTCGATCTGGTGATCGAGGTGGAGGACGAGGTGTGCCCGTGGAACGCGGGCCGCTGGCGGCTCACCGCGGACACGACGGGCGCCGAGTGCAAGCCGGTCGACGAGGAGCCCGACGTGACGGTGCCGGTGGCCGCGCTCGGGTCGGCGTACATGGGCGATGGGCAGCTCGTCCAGCAGCTCGAGGCGGGGTTGCTACGCGAGCACCGGCAGGGCGCGGTGCGGTCGCTGGCCACGGCCATGTCCTGGAGTCCGAAACCGTGGGCCGGCCGGGTCTTTTGACGTAGGGTCGATGAATGGCGCTGCAAAGCTTGCAGATCACCGCGACCATCGCCATGCGGGCCCGCGAGGTGTCGAGACCGTCGAAGGAGCAGCAGGAGGCCGCCGACCGGCGGCCCCTGCGCGATGAGATGCCCAGGCGCGAGCCCAAGCGCAAGGGCCAGAAATAATCACGGCAGCGAGGGCAGCTGGCCGATCGTCTCGTAGGTGGCCAGCTGGGCGATCCGCCTGCTGTGCCGCTCGCTGCCGGAGAACGTCGTGGTCAGGAAGACCTCGACGAACCTGGTGGCGTCCTCGGTGGAGTGCATGCGGGCGCCGATGCTGATCACATTGGCGTTGTTGTGCTCGCGAGCCAGGCTGGCGGTCTCCTCGCTCCAGGCCAGGGCCGCGCGGATGCCGCGCACCTTGTTGGCGGCGATCTGCTCGCCGTTGCCCGAGCCGCCGATCACGATCCCGAGGCTGGCGGGGTCGCCGGCGACGCCCTCGGCGGCACGCAGCACGAAGGCGGGATAGTCGTCCTCGGCGTCGTAGACGAAGGGACCGCAGTCGGTCACGTCGTGCCCGTGGTCCTTCAACCAGGACACGAGGTGGTTTTTGAGCTCATAGCCGGCATGGTCGGCACCGATGTAGACACGCACCCGACCAGTCTTCCACAGCCCCGCCGATCAGGATCGCGGGCTAGAGTAAGGACCTGACCCGTGCTCAGTCCTTACGAAGGCAGAAACCCATGCGAGAGATCCGCGTCATCGGCGATCCGGTCCTGCGCACGCCCGCCGAGCCTGTCACGGATTTCGACCGCGAGCTGCGCCGCCTGATCGAGGAAATGTTCGAGGCGATGTACGCGGTCAACGGCGTGGGTCTGGCCGGTCCGCAGATCGGCGTGTCGCGACGGTTGTTCGTGTACGACATCAACAAGCGCAAGGGCCACGTGATCAATCCGACGCTGACGGTCGACGACCCCGAGGAGATCGTCGACGAGGAGGGTTGCCTGTCGGTGCCCGACCGCCGGACGCGCCTGCCGATCTACGCCCCGGTCGCGCGCGCCGCGGGCGTGACCGTCGAAGGGCTCGACCGGCTGCAGCGGCCGGTGCGGATCAAGGCCCGCGGCTCACTGGCACGCTGTTTCCAGCACGAGACCGAGCACCTCGACGGCAAGCTCTACGTCGACCGCCTTCCCAAGAACGAAGCACGCAAGATCGTCCTCAAGGCGTAGGTTGGGCGCATGAGCGTACTTTCTGGAAAGGGCGCATTGGTCACAGGGGGCTCCAGAGGCATCGGCAAGGCCGTCGTGGAGCGGTTGCGAGAGGACGGCGCCGAGGTCGTCTTCTGTTACGAGCACTCGGAGGAGGCGGCGCGGCAGGTCGCCAAGGAGACCGGCGCGCAGGCCGTACGGGCGGATCTCGGCAGCAAGGAGGACCTGGAGCGGCTGTTCGCCGAGGCGCAGGCACGGCTGCCTGGGCTGGACATCCTGGTCAACAACGCCGCGACCACCGCGGGGCAGAAGCCCATGGCGGAGGTCACGGACGAGGACTACGAGCGGGCGTTCGCGGTGAACACGCGGGCGGTGTTCCTGGCCATGCAGTGGGCGGCGCGGGTGATGCGTGACGGCGGGCGCATCATCAACATCTCCACGCTGAACACCCAGGTGCCCGCGCCCGCGCTGGCGCTCTACTGCGGCAGCAAGGGCGCGATCGAGCAGTTCGCCAAGGTGGCGGCGCGGGAGCTGGGCGGGCGCGGGATCACCGTCAACGTCGTCTCCTCCGGCGCCACCGACACCGACATGTTGCGGAACGCCAATCCGCCGGAGGCGCTGGAGCAGACGCAGGCGTTCACGGCGCTGCAGCGGCTCGGCCGGCCCGACGACATCGCGGCCGTGGTCGCGTTCCTGGCTGGTCCCGACGGCCGGTGGGTGACCGGCCACAATCTCCTCGCCAGCGGCGGGTTGATCGTCTAGAGCTGGAGCGACTTGATCTCCAGGTATTCCTCCAGGCCGTACTCGCCGAGCTCCCTCCCCACGCCGGACTGCTTGTAGCCGCCGAAGGGGGCCAGCGGGTTGAACTTGCCGCCGTTGATGGCGACCTGGCCGGTGCGCAGCCGGCGGGCGACCGCGACCGCGTGGTCCTCGGCGCCGGACCAGACCGCGCCGGCCAGGCCGTATTTGGTGTCGTTGGCGATCTTGACGGCCTCGTCCTCGTTCCTGTAGGGAACCAGCGCCAGCACAGGGCCGAAGATCTCCTCCTGCTCGATCGTCATGCCGGGCTCCACGGCCGCGAACACGGTGGGCTCGACGTAGTAGCCGCGCTCGTGCGGCCGGTCGGTCCCGCCGGCCACCAGCCGGGCGCCCTCCTCCTGGCCCCGGTTGATGTAGCGGATCACGCGGTCGCGCTGCACCTGGGAGACCAGCGGGCCGATCCTGCTGGACTCGTCGAACGGATCGCCGACGGTGTACTTGCCCGCGGCCTCGACGGACAGGCGGACGGCGGTGTCGTACTGGTCGCGGTGAACGAGCATGCGGGTCCACGCGGAGCACGTCTGGCCCGCGTTGACGAAGCAGTTGGCCACGCCGACCTTGACGGCCGTCTCCAGATCGGCGTCGGGCAGGATGATGTTGGCGGACTTGCCGCCGAGCTCGAGCGCGACCCGCTTGACCGACTCGGCCGCCAGCGAGGCGACCCGGCGTCCTGCCGCCGTCGAGCCGGTGAAGGAGACCATGTCCACTTCGGGGTGGGCGGCCATGGCCTCGCCGACGATGGGGCCGCGCCCGCTGACCAGGTTGAACACACCCGGGGGCAGGCCCACCTCGTGGAAGATCTCCGCCAGCGCGTACGCCGCCAGCGGCGCGACCTCGCTCGGCTTGAGCACCACGGTGCACCCGGCGGCCAGCGCGGGACCGACCTTGCAGATGATCTGATGCAGCGGGTAGTTCCACGGCGTGATCGCCGCGACCACCCCGATCGGCTCCTTGACCACCAGCGAGTTGCCGACACGGGACTCCCGCGGGTGGCCTTCGGCGAGTGTGGCGTAGGAGGCCAGCACACCGGCGGGCATCAGCGTCTGGACCTTGAGCGCGAAGCCCAGCGGCGAGCCCATGTCCGTCGCGATCGTCTTGGCGATCTCGTCGGAACGCTGTTTGAGCAGCTCGGCCGCCTCGCCGAGGAGCTTGCCCCGCTCCGCGGCAGCCGTCTGCGACCAGGCGGGGAAGGCACTCCGCGCGGCGTTGGCGGCCGATTCCACATCGTCGGGGGACCCTGCGGGCACGCGGTCGATGATCTCTTCCGTGGCCGGGTTCACGACCTCGATGGGCTCGTCGGACGCCGACGCGGTCCAGGAGCCGCCGATATACAGCTGACGCATGGCCACCATCCTGACAGTGCTTCAGACCGGCCGCGAGGGCCGGTCCGAGCGCGGGATAAGTCTTCTACACCGCTACCAGCTTCTTTTCCCCCGTCAGGGTACGGCTATTGCTCTGACAAAGAGGGATTCGTCAATCAAAGGCCGGACGGCGCGTACGGGTGCGCTTCAGTTCGAAGAAGTCATCGAACTCCGTGACCGCCAGCACCCCGTCCCACAGCCGGCCCGCGTCCTCACCTCTGATGATCTTGGTGATCACCGGCCCGAAGAAGGCGTTGGCTCCGACGCGGATGATCGGCGTGCCGACCTCCTGGCCGACGAGCGTGATGCCCTCGTCGTGCGAGGCGCGGATGGTCTCGTCCCACTCCTCGGACCCCATCGCGTCCGCGAGATTCCTGTCGAGGCCGACGGCCTCGAGCGCGGCCTCGTTGACCTCGCGCAGGCGCTCCGGCTCCTTGCTCATCCCCTGGTTGTGCAGGCGTGTGCCGAGCTCGGTGTAGAGGCGCCCGACGTACTCCTCGCCGTGCTTGGCCGCGGCCGCGGCCACCACCCTGATCGATCCCATGGCCTTGGCAGCCCGGGCCTTGTAGTCCTCCGGAACGTCTTTGTCCTCGTTGAGGAAGTGCAGTGACATGTACCGGAAGCGGGGCTCGATGGGGCGGACCTGCTCGACCTCGAGCAGCCATCGCGACGTGACCCAGGCGAACGGACACGCGGGGTCGAACCAGAGGTCCACGGGAATCTTCTCAGCCATGTCTGGCCATAACCTGAAGGGGTTCGGGTCCTATTCCCGCCGTGACAGGATGACGGACAACCCCGACGAAGTGGTGAAAAGGAGCGCAACTTGGCAGGCAACCTGACCCGGGACGAGGCACGTGAGCGCGCCCGGCTGCTGAAGGTTGAGTCGTACGAGGTCGCACTCGACCTGACGGAAGGGGAGGAGCGCTTCGAGAGCGTCACGACGGTCCGCTTCAGCAGCGCCACCGCGGGCGCGTCCACCTTCATCGACCTGCACGGCGCGCAGGTACGCAAGGTGACGCTGAACGGCCAGGACCTCGACGTGGCCGCCTACGACGCGGAGCAGGGCCGTTTCCCGCTCCCCTCGCTCGCCGAGTCCAACGAGCTGCGGATCGACGCCGACTGCGCCTACATGCGCACCGGCGAGGGCCTGCACCGTTTCGTCGATCCGGTCGACCAGCGTGTCTACCTGCACAGCCAGTTCGAGACGGCCGATGCTCACCGCATGTACGCGTGCTTCGACCAGCCTGACCTCAAGGCCACGTTCCAGCTGACCGTGCTGGCCCCCGCCGACTGGGAGGTGATCTCCAACGCCGCCGCCGTCAACGCGGAGGACCTGCCGGAGCAGGCCGGCAAGCACGGGACGGTGCACGCCGCCAAGCGGTGGGAGTTCGCGGTCACGCCGGTCATGTCCACGTACATCACGGCGTTGGTGGCCGGGCCGTACCACAAGGTCACCTCGGAGCACGACGGCATCCCGCTCGGCCTGTACTGCCGGGCCTCGCTGGGCGAGCACCTCGACGCCGACAACCTCTTCGAGCTCACCCGGCAGGGCTTCGACTTCTTCCACCGGGTGTTCGGCGTGCGTTACCCGTTCGGCAAGTACGACCAGCTCTTCGTGCCCGAGTTCAACGCCGGCGCCATGGAGAACGCCGGCTGCGTGACGTTCCTGGAGGACTACGTCTTCCGCTCCCGGGTCACCGACGCGGTGGTCGAGCGGCGCGCGGAGACGATCCTGCACGAGATGGCGCACATGTGGTTCGGCGACCTCGTCACCATGCGCTGGTGGGACGACCTGTGGCTGAACGAGTCGTTCGCCACCTACATGTCCGTGCTCGCCCAGGCCGAGGCCACCAGGTGGGGCATGGGGGCGTGGACGACGTTCGCGAACGTGGAGAAGGCCTGGGCCTACCGCCAGGACCAGCTGCCGTCGACGCACCCGATCGCCGCGGACATCCCGGACATGCAGGCGGTCGAGGTCAACTTCGACGGCATCACGTACGCCAAGGGCGCCTCGGTGCTCAAGCAGCTGGTCGCGTACGTGGGGCTGGACAACTTCCTGGCCGGCGTGCGTGACTACTTCGCCGAGCACGCCTGGGGCAACACCGAGCTGAAGGACCTGCTCGACGCCCTGGAGCGCACCTCGGGGCGAGACCTGTCCGCCTGGTCCAAGGAGTGGCTGGAGACCTCCTGGGTCAACACGCTGCGGCCCTCGTTCGAGGTGTCCGGGGGCCGGTTCACCCGGTTCGAGGTGCTGCAGGAGGCGCCGGCCGACTATCCGACGCTGCGCTCGCACCGCGTCGCGATCGGCCTGTACTCCCTGGTGGACGGCAAGCTGACGCGGACCAAGCGGGTCGAGCTGGACGTGGTGGGCGCGCGGACGAACGTGGCTCAGCTGGTCGGCGAGGAGCAGCCCGACCTGGTGCTGCTCAACGACGACGACCTGACCTACGCCAAGGTCCGGCTCGACGAGGACTCGCTGCGGACGCTGGTGGACGACGGCATCGTGAAGTTCACCGAGTCGCTGCCGCGGGCGCTGTGCTGGTCGGCGGCCTGGGACATGACCCGCGACGGCGAGATGTCCACGCGCGACTACGTCAAGCTGGTCGTCTCGGGCGCGGGCACGGTCACAGACCTCACGGTGCTCCAGACGATCCTGCGGCAGGCGCGCATGGCCGCCCAGCAGTACGCGGACCCGGCGTGGCGGCCGGAGGGCCTGGCGCTGCTGGCCGGCGAGCTGCGCTCGCTGCTCGGCGCGGCCGCGCCGGGGTCGGACCACCAGCTGGCGTTCGTGCAGGCGTTCGCGCCCGTGGCCACGTCGGCGGAAGACCTGGACCTGCTGCAGCGCATCATGGACGGCACGGAGGTGCCCGACGGGCTGAGCGTGGACGCCGATCTGCGCTGGACGCTGCTGCACGCGCTGGTGACCGGGGGCCGGAGGGGCGAGGCCGACATCGCGGCCGAGCTGGAGCGGGACCCGACGGCGACGGGTGAGCGCTCGGCCGCGCAGTGCCGGGCCGCGATCCCGACGATCGAGGCCAAGAACGCGGCGTGGGAGCGGATCGTGGGCGGCAAGCTGGCCAACGCCATCGCCAGGGCCACGATCGGCGGCTTCCAGGACCCGCACCACCCCGAGTTGCTCGAGCCGTTCCGTGCGACGTACTTCGCCGAGGTCGGGCGGATCTACAAGGAGTGGACGTTCGACCAGGCGTCGTCGTTCGCGGTGGGGTGCTTCCCCTCGCTGCTCATCGAGCAGGCGACCGTGCAGGCCGCGGAGGACTACCTGGCGGCCGAGCAGCCGCCGCAAGCGCTGCGCAGGATGATCCTGGAGGGCGCCGACGGCGTCCGCCGCGCGCTGCGCAACCGCGAGAAGGACGCCGCGTCCGCCTGATCCTCTGCCGAAGGCCCCCGCCACGCCTGGCGGGGGCCTTTCGCGTTTCCGGGACGTTTCCGGCTCTTGACAGGGAGGCCTGGCGGAGACATATTTCGGTACTAACTTTACTTCTAAAGAAAGCCTTGGAACTTCATGGCAGCCACTGACCGCGGCGACCTCACCAGGACGGCGATCCTGGCCCTGCTGGGCACCGGCGGGCCGCTGAGCCGGACCGAGATAGCACGCGAGCTGGACCTCAGCCCCGCCACCGTCACGCAGCTCACCCGCGAGCTCATGGGGCACGGAATGCTGGAGGAGCTCGACCTCAAGCCGTCGCGTGGCGGGCGCCCCGCCGTGCTGCTCGGGCTGGTGGGCGGAGCCGGGCGGGCGCTTGGCGTCAAGGTGACGGCCGATCATCTGGTGCTGGTGGACGTCCGCCTGGACGGCGAGGTGCTGGGCTCGTGGGAGCAGCCGTTCGACCCGTCCGCGCCCGACGCGCTGGACGAGCTGGCGGCGGCCGTGGAGTCGGCGGTGCCGGCCGACGGGCCACCGCTGCTGGGGGTCGGGGTCGGGGTGCCGGGCAGCGTGGAGGACCAAGCGGTCGGCACGGTGAACGCGCCGACGCTCGGGTGGCAGGCGATGCCGGTCGGCGAGCGGCTGCGGCGCCGGCTGCCGCTCCCCGTGCTGGTGGAGAACGACGTGAACGCGCTGGCGGTGGCCGAACGGCTGTACGGGCGGGGGCGTACGCACCGGGACTTCCTCGTGGTGACGATCGGCCGCGGCGTCGGCGCGGCGATCGTCGCCGACGGCCGGGTGTACCGGGGGGCGCGGGGCGGCGCGGGCGAGTTCGGCCACCTGCCGGTGGACCCGGAGGGACCGATGTGCGGCTGCGGCGCGCGCGGCTGCCTGGAAGCGTTCGTGGGGTCGGCCGGCCTGCTCTCGGCGGCCCACGCCAAGACGGCCGATCGTGGGGACGCCCGCGCCGCGCCCGACGGGAGGGACGGGCACGGCGACGGGCGTGATCTGCTCGGGGCGGTGGCGGCGCTCGGGCGCGCCGCCGCGGCCGGGGACGCTGTGGCGCGGAGGGTGTTCGAGGAGGCCGGGGCCGTTCTGGGGCGGGCCACGGCCGGGCTGATCAACGTCGTGGACCCGGAGGTGGTGGTGGTGCTCGGCGAGGGCACCGCGGACTGGCCGCTCTGGCAGGACGGGTTCGAGCGGGCGCTCAGGGCGCAGCTCTATCCGGGGCGGCGCGACATCTCGATCGAGGTGGAGAGCTGGGATGACACCAGCTGGGCGCAGGGGGCGGCGGCGCTGGTGCTGGCCACGCCGTTCGACGCCGCCGGGGCCGCGGGCGAGCAGGGCCGCCTGGTGCGTGCCCGCCTGATCGGAGCCACGCCATGAGCCACGCCATGAGCCACGCCATGAGCCACGCCATGAGCGCCCGCGCCAGTTCCGGATGCGTGAGCGAGGAGACGACCCCATGACCCTCACCGCGGCCCCGCCGAAAGCGCGGGCCACGCACGAGCGCGCCAAGCCGCGCAAGGGCTGGCGGTACGCCGGGACCGTTGCGGTGTTCCTGCTGCCGAGCCTCGTCCCCTTGACGCTCTACACGATCGTCCCGATGCTCGGCTCGCTCTGGACGAGCCTGCACGAATGGGACCTCATCACCGAGATGCGCTGGGTCGGCCTGGGCAACTACGTCGAGCTGATCGGCGATCCGGAGACCCGGGCGGCCTTCCTGCACACGCTGTACTTCATCGCCGGCTACCTGCCGCTCGTCTATGTGGGCGGCCTGGGCCTGGCGGTGCTACTCAACCGCGCGATGGCAGGGCGGGGCCTGATGCGCGGCATCTACTTCCTGCCGGTGATCACCAGCTGGGTCGTCGTGGCGCTGATGTGGAAGTGGCTGCTCAACCCGGCGAGCGGCATCGTCAACTGGGCCCTCGGCCTGTTCGGGGTCAGCGGGCCCGGCTGGTGGACCGACCCGGACTGGGCGATGCCGTCGATCATCCTGGCCTCGGCCTGGAAGGACCTGGGCTTCGTGATGATCATCCTGCTGGCCGGGCTGCAGGCGATCCCCCGCGAGTACCAGGAGGCCGCCATGGTGGACGGCGCGACGGCCTGGCGCAGGTTCCGGCACATCACGCTCCCGCTGCTGTCTCCCTCGACGTTCTTCGTGGTCGTGATCTCGCTGATCAACGGCTTCCAGGTCTTCGACCAGGTCAAGATCATGACGGGTGGCGGGCCTGGCGGGGCGACGCAAGTGGTCGTGTCGCAGATCTACGACCTCACGTTCCGGTACGGCCGGGCCGGCGCGGCCTCGGCGCTGTCCTGGTTGCTGTTCGCGGTGGTGCTGATCGTGACGATCGTGCAGATCCGGGGCCAGAGGCGGTGGGTGACGTATGGGTAAGACGCGAGGATCAACCAGAGCCCGCCGGGCGGAGCTCGGCCAAATAGCGCGCTACCTGCTGGTCGGGCTCGGCGCGCTGGTGATGTTGTTCCCGTTCGCGTGGGCGGTGATCACCTCCATCACGCCGAGTGACGCGGTGCTGGCCGTGCCACCTGACTTCACGCCCGAGGGCGCGAGCCTGGACGCGTACGGCAAGCTGCTCGAGACGCTGCCGTTCTGGCGCATCGTGGCCAACAGCGCCTGGATCGGCGCGGCCTCTACCCTGTTGCAACTCATCACCAGCGCGATGGCCGCCTACGCGTTCGCCCGGCTGCCGTTCCCCGGCCGGGGCGCGTTGTTCGCGGTGTACCTGGCGACGTTGATGATGCCGCTGCCGGTGCTGGTCGTGCCGCTGTTCATCGAGATGCGCACGTTCGGTCTCGTCGACACGTACTTCGCGTTGCTCGCGCCGACGATCGCCTCGGCATTCGGCGTGTTCCTGCTGCGGCAGGCGATCAACCAGGTGCCCCGGGAGTTCGACGAGGCGGCCGTGCTGGACGGCGCCGGGCATTTCCGGATCTTCCTGTACGTGGTGCTGCCGCTGATCCGGCCGGCGCTGGCCACGTTCGCCATCTTCGGCTTCATGGCCAGCTGGAACAGCTACCTCTGGCCGCTGATCATCATCAAGTCGCCCGAGTTCATGACGCTCCCGCTGGGCCTGGCCACGCTACACGGCCAGTTCACCACGCAGTGGGACGTGGTCATGGCCGGGTCGGTGATCAGCGTCGTACCGATCCTCATCCTCTATGTCTTCGCGCAGAAGCACGTCATCGCCAGCGTCGCGCAGAGCGGGCTCAAGTAAAGGAATCCCCCCATGTCCAATTTTCCAGGGTCCACAAAAGTCACCATCGTCACCATGGCGGCCGTAGCATTGCTGGCCTCCGCCTGCTCCCAAGGGTCGGCCACCAGGGCCACCACCGGCGCCGACGGCAAGAGCACGGTGCGGTACTTCACGTTCTCCGCGGCCCCCGACCACCTCAAGGACCTCGACACGATCGAGAAGGCCTTCGAGAAGGAGAACCCGAAAGTGGACGTGGTCGTCGAGACCGCGCCTTTCGAGGAGTACTTCACCAAGCTCCAGACCAGCATCGCAGGCGGCACGGCGCCGGACGCGTTCGAGCTCAACTACGAGAACTTCGTCACCTACGCCAGCGCCGGATCCCTGCTCGACCTGGGCACGGTGGGCGGTGACGGCGACACCTCGGTCTACGCGCAGGAATCGCTCAACGCGTTCAACCGGGACGGCAAGCAGTACGCGCTGCCGGCCTCCTTCTCCACGGTCGTGCTCTTCTACAACAAGGACCTCTTCAAGAAGGCCGGGGTGGCCGCGCCCACGGCGGACTGGACCTGGGCCGACGAGCAGGCCGCCGCGGCCAAGCTGACCGACAGGAAGAAGGGCGTGTACGGCGACTTCCAGCCGGTGCAGTTCTTCGAGTTCTACAAGACGCTCAAGCAGGCAGGGGGCGAGTTCCTGTCGGCCGACGGCAAGAAGGCGGCCTTCAACAGCCCCGAGGGCATCAAGGCCGCCACGTGGCTGGTCGCCAAGGTCGGCAAGTCGATGCCGACCGAGGCCGAGATCGGCGGAGCCGCCGACTACGACACGAACCTGTTCAAGTCCGGCAAGCTCGCCATGTGGCACAACGGGATCTGGCAGTTCGCGGGGCTGAAGGACGTGCCGTTCGAGTGGGACGTGGTCGTCGAGCCCGGTGACGCCGGCAAGGCCAGCGCGGTCTTCCACAACGCCGTGGCGGTCTCCTCCGGCACCAAGAACGGCAAGGACGCCTACGCCTGGGCCCGCTTCCTGTCCTCGTCGAACGTCGCCGCCACCACGCGCATCCAGTCATCCTGGGAGCTTCCGCCGGTCGCCGACCAGCAGGTGCTCTCCGGTTACCTCAAGGACCCGAAGCCGGCCAACCGGCAGGCCGTGTTCGACTCGCTCAAGTCGATCGCGCTGCCGCCGGTCATCAAGCGTCAGCAGGAGATGCAGGACGCGGTGACCAAGCAGCTGACCGAGGCCGCCGCCGGCCGCACGTCGGTGGAGGACGCGCTCAAGGCCGCGGCCGCCGACGTCGATGCCCTGCTCTCGTAATTCGTAAGGAGAAGACCCGTTGTCCCTCGTCGCGCACAGCCTCGACGTGATCAAGAGATTGCAGTCGCCCACCGGGGCCTATCCGGCCTCGCCCACCTTCTCCGCCTACCGCGGCTACTCCTGGCTGCGGGACGGGGCGTTCGTCGCCGAGGGGGTGAGCAGGCACAGCGACGTGGCCGGAGCGGACGCCTTCCACGCCTGGTGCGCCCGCGTGGTCGGCGACCGGGCGGGCCAGGTCGACTCGCTGGTCTCCCGGGCCGCGCGCGGCGAGAGCGTGCCCGTCTCCGAGATGTTGCCGACCCGCTTCACGCTCGACGGGATGGACGGCGCGGATGACTGGTGGGACTTTCAGCTCGACGGGTACGGCACGTGGCTCTGGGCGCTGCGCGAGCACGCCGTACGCCACGGCAGGGCGGTGCCCGGGGTCGAGAAGGGGGTCAGGGCGGCGGCCAGATACCTGACGGCGTTCTGGCACCTGCCCTGCTACGACTGGTGGGAGGAGCACGTCGAGCAGCGGCACGTGGCCACGCTCGGCTCGATCCACGCGGGCCTGCGGGCCGCCGTCGCGCTCGGCGTGCTGAGCGCGGCCGAGGAGGCGGCCGCGCTGGAGACGGTCGAGGGCGTCGCCGGGCTGGTCGAGCGCGAGGGCGTCACGGGCGGACGGCTGCGGAAGTGGCTGGGGAGCGACGCCGTGGACGGCAGCCTGCTGGCGTGCGTGCAGCCGTTCGGGCTGTATCCGGCCGGGCATCCGGTCGGGGCGGCGACGGTGGCCGAGGTCGAGCGGCAACTGGCGAGGGACGGCGGCGTGTACCGCTACCTCGCCGACACCTTCTACGGCGGGGGCCGGTGGGTGCTGCTGGCCGGGTTCCTCGGCTGGAACCACGCGGCGGCGGGACGGCCCGCCGAGGCCCACCGCTACCTGGACTGGATGGCCGCTCAGGCGACGCCGGAGGGGGATCTGCCCGAGCAAGTGCCGGACCTGCTGCTGGCCCCCGGGCGGCTCCAGGAGTGGCTCGACCGGTGGGGGCCGGTGGCGACGCCGCTGCTGTGGTCGCACGGGATGTATCTGATCCTCGCGGATGAGCTGGAGGTGCGGGCATGATCCGGCATCGGCCGTTCGGGTCGGGGCATCCGTATGCGACGACCGAGGACCAGCGGGTGCCCGCCCGGCCGCTGGACGGCGAGGCGGTGGAGTTGCGCATCCGTGCCTCGGCGAGCGTCGAGGCGGTGGTGTGCGAGTGGGCCGTGGACGGGGGCGCGCCGGTGGAGCTGCGGCTGGCCCGCCGCAACGGCGAAGCGGAGGCTCAGCCGGGCGCAGCGGGGGCTGAGCCGGGCGCGAGCGCCCCCGCCGAGCCGGGAGCCGGCGCCGAGTCAGGCTCGGCGGTCGATGGCGGCCATCTCGCCGCCGCTCAGGCCAGGGCCGCTCGCGCCGCCGCCGGATCGTGGGCTGTGCGGACGCCGGTCCTGGAGGCCGGGCACCGCTATTCTTACCGCTTCCACGCCACCCTTGCCGGCGGCGGGAGCCGTACGAGCCGGTGGTTCGAGGTGTCGGCGGCGAGCTGGTCGAGTGACGGCGGGAAGGTCGACGTCGAGGGCGCCGATCGGATCGTGCCGGGCACCGTGCGGTGGCTTGCCGACGCGGACGGGCCACTGCGGGTGCGGTTCGAGGTGGCGCTCGGGCCTGAGGATCACGTGGTGGGGTTCGGCGAGCGGTTCGACGCCGTGGACCAGCGCGTGCGCGACGGAGCTCGGCTCGACGCGGTCGTCTTCGAGCAGTACAAGGCGCAGGGGCGGCACGGGCGCACCTACCTGCCGATGCCGTTCGCGCTGGTCGTGGGCGGGGAGGTGAGCTGGGGGCTGCACGTGGCGACCTCGCGGCGCACCTGGTACGACGTCGGCGAGCGGCTCCGGGTGGAGGCCGAGGTGGGCAGGGACGGCGTGCTCGGGGTGCGCTTCCACGACGGGCCCGAGCCTGCAGGCGTGCTCCGCGGGTTCCTGGACGAGGTGGGGCGGCCGGTCGAGCTGCCGTCGTGGGTGTTCCGGCTGTGGGCCAGCGGCAACGAGTGGAACACGCAGGAACGGGTGATGGCCGAGATGGACCGGCACCGCGAGCACGGCATCCCGGTCGGCGCGCTGGTCGTCGAGGCGTGGAGCGACGAGACGACGTTCACGGCCTTCCGCGGGGCCACGTACGAGGCATCGGAGGAGCCGCATCGCCTGGCCGACTACACCTTCCCGGCCGACGGCCCGTGGCCCGATCCCAAGGGCATGGTGGAGGAGTTGCACGGCCGCGACATCAAGGTGCTGCTCTGGCAGATCCCGCTGCAGAAGATGCGCCCGCATCCGCGGCATCAGGCAGCCGTGGACGCCCGGCAGCTCGTCGAGCGTAGCCACAAGGGGAGCGGAGCTCCCGAGCTAAAGAGAGCGGTGCGTGAGGCGGACGGCCGACCGTACCGGAACCGGGGATGGTGGTTCCCGCTCGCGCTCATGCCCGACCTGTCGTCACAGAAGGTCCGCGACTGGTGGACGGCCAAGCGCCGCTACCTAGTCGAGGAGGTCGGGATCGACGGGTTCAAGACCGATGGCGGCGAGCACGCCTGGGGCCACGACCTGCGATACGCCGACGGGCGGGACGGCGCTGAAGGCAACAACCTCTTCCCCGTCCACTACGCCCGCGCCTTCGGCGACCTGCTGCGGGAGTGCGGGAAGGCGCCGGTGACGTTCAGCCGGGCCGGGTTCGCCGGGTCGCAGCCGCACGGGGCGTTCTGGGCCGGGGACGAGGACTCCACGTGGGAGGCGTTCCGGTCCTCCGTCAGGGCCGGGATCACGGCCTCGGCCTGTGGGATCGTGTACTGGGGGTGGGACCTGGCCGGGTTCTCCGGCGAGGTGCCGGACGCCGAGTTGTACCTGCGGGCGGCGGGGGCGGCGGCGTTCATGCCGATCATGCAGTACCACTCGGAGTTCAATCACCACCGCACGCCCATCAGGGACCGCACGCCGTGGAACGTGGCCGACCTGACCGGGGACGAGCGGGTGATCCCGGTGTTCAGGCGGCTCGTGGAGGTGCGCGAGCGGCTGGTGCCGTACCTGGCGGAGCAGGCGCGGCAGGCCGTGGGCGGCGGGGCGCCGCTGATGCGCGGGCTGTTCTTCGACCACCCGCACGACCCGGACGTGTGGCGGTATCCGCTGCAGTACAAGCTCGGTGACGCGCTGCTTGTCGCACCTGTGACAGAGCCGAACGTCGCGGAGATTTCCGTGTACCTGCCGGAGGGCGAGTGGATCGATGTCTGGACCGGACGCGCCCTCGCCGGCAGGCAAGAGGTCAGGCTGCCCGCCCCGCTCGACCGCCCGCCCGTACTCTGCGCGGCCGAGCACTGGTCTGATCTCTCCCCCGTGTTCGGAGCACCCTTGTGAGCCGGTTACGGCCGGCCGTCGTCGTGGTGGTGATGGTCTTGTTAACGTCCTTCGTCTCCTCCGTTCCCGCCCTCGCGCTCGCGGGCGTGCACCACAACCCGACCGGAGCCGACGACCTCTACTCGGCCGAGCCCACGGAACGGGTGCCGCGTGACCCGATGGCCGGCGAGGCGGTCCAGATCAAGGCCACGACCTGGCCGATCGAGCCGGGCCAGACGGTCTGGATCACCTGGACCAAGAACGGGGCGTCCCAGACCCCGATCGGCGCGGCCTGGGACTACAACAGCGGCAACAACAGCTACTGGAAGATCAACTTAGGCACGTTCACCCGTGGCGACAAGATCTCCTACACGGTCAACGCGGACGTGAACGGGGGCGGGCAGAAGAGCGTCGGCCCGTTCTCGTTCACGGTCACGTCCTGGAGCACCGTGACGAACGTGACCGGCTTCGCCGACAACGGCACGTCGGTGGACGTCACGACCGGGGACAGCGCGGGGAGCTTCACGCCGAAGATCCGCTTCGCGTTCCCGGCGCTCGACCGGTTCAGGACGCAGATCGCCCCCAGCGGGCAAGGTCTGAACATTTCCGGAGTGTCCGGCTACACGGTGACCGACTCGGCGAGCACGCTCACGATCTCCACGAACTCGCTCGTGCTGAAGATCCAGAAGTCGCCGTACCGGCTGTCGGTCTACAAGGGCGACGGCACGACGCTGATCACCCGCCAGTACGATCCCGCGACGTTCAGGAACATCGGCTGGGCCAGCGACGGCGCCACCACGATCACCAGGATCGAGGACCACTTCATGTCGCCGGCCGGCGAGCGCTTCGAGGGCTTCGGCGAGCGTTACGACCGGCTCGACCAGCGCGGCACCGATGTGCACAACTATGTCTACAACCAGTACAGGGACCAGGGAGCCACCCGGCGCACCTACTTGAGCGTGCCGTTCTTCCTCAACTCGGCGGGCTATGGGATCTATATCCCGACCCATCGATACGCGCTCTTCAACCTCAACACCCATCTGCCCGACCTGGCCGGGTTCACGGTGGACACCGGCGGCGGTCTCGACTCGACGCTGGACTACCACTTCTACGCGGGCACCCCCGCCGAGATCCTGGACGACTACACGGCGGCCTCGGGCCGTCCGCTGCTGCCGCCGAAGTGGGCGTTCGGCGTGTGGATGTCGGCCAACGAGTGGAACACCCAGGCCGAGGTGAACGCGGAGCTGGCCAACGTGGCGGCGCACAAGATTCCGCACACGGCGATGGTGCTGGAGCAGTGGAGCGACGAGGCCACCTTCTATGTCTGGCATGGCGCGACGTACACCCCCAAGCCGGGCAGCGGCAAGCTCGCCTACAGCGACCTGTCCTTCCCGGCAGGCACGGCCTGGCAGGACCCGAAGGCCATGGTGGACAACGCCCACAGCAAGGGGATCAAGATGATCCTCTGGCAGATCCCGGTGTTCAAGGAGAATTTTGACACCAACCCACCGACCGCGCCACAGCAGCACCTCAACGACAAGGCGTACGCGGAAGCGCAGGGCTATGTCGCGAAAAATCCAACTAACGGCCCTTATCGCATCCCGACCGGCCAGTGGTTCGGCGACAGCATGGTGCCCGACTTCACCAGCACGGCCGCGACCACCTGGTGGATGAGCAAGCGCGACTACCTGATCGACGAGATCGGCATCGACGGCTTCAAGACCGACGGCAGCGAGGCGATCTTCGGGCGAGGCGTGCAGTTCGCGGACGGCCGCAAGGGCGACGAGATGCATAACGCCTATCCGAACAGCTACACAGGCGCATACAACACCTACGTCAAGGGCAAGAGGCCGGACGGCACGGTCTTCAGCCGGGCCGGTACGGCAGGCGCCCAGACCAGGTCGATCTTCTGGGCCGGCGACCAGAACTCCAGCTTCTCGGCTTTCCAGGAGGCGGTCAGGGCGCAGCTCAGCGCCGGGCAGTCCGGGGTGCCATACACCGCCTGGGACCTGGCCGGCTTCACCGGCACCTTCCCGAGCGTGGAGCTCTACCTGCGTTCTGCGGCGCAGGCGACGTTCTCGCCGATCATGCAATATCACTCGGAGAAGGCGAACCCGGGCACGTCGGAGGCCCGCACGCCGTGGAACGTGCAGGCCCGCACCGGTGACACCAGCGTGGTGCCGGCCTTCCGCACGTTCGCCAACGTGCGCATGAACCTGATCCCCTACCTCTACACCGAGGCCAAGGCGAGCGCGGCTACGGGCGTGCCGATGATGCGCGCGATGAGCTTCGCCTTCCCCGGCGACGCGACGGCCGCGGCCCTGGACCAGCAGTACATGTTCGGCTCGCAGCTGCTCGTCGCGCCGATCACCACCCAGGGCGCGACCTCGAAGAACGTGTACGTGCCCGCCGGCGAGTGGTACGACCTGTGGAACGGCGGCCGCTTCACCGGCCCCGGCACCAAGACCTACAACGCCGGCCTGGACACGATCCCGGTCTACGCCAAGCCGGGCGCGATCATCCCGCTCAACCTCAACGCCGACTACCAGCTCGGCGGTGAGATCGGCAACAGCGTGGACGACTACACCAACCTGACCTTCCGGATTTATCCGTCAGGCACCACGTCCTACGCCTATTTCGAGGACTCCGCGAACGCCACCCGCACCGTCACCTCGGCGGAGAACTGGGCCGGGCACGCGGTGACCGTCACCGTGCCGTCGCTGACCACCACCAGCACCCTGCAGGTGGCGAGCACCAAGCCCGCCTCCGTGACCGGCGCGACCGCCCGCGCCACCCTGGCCGACCTCAAGGCCGCAGCCGAGGGCTGGTGGTGGGACCCGGTCCAGCAGCTCACCCACGTCAAGCTCACCGGCAACGTCGCCACCAGGACGGTCACGCTCAACGGCGTGAACAAGAGCGCCTACGAGGCCGAGTTCGCGACCGGCGCCGGCACCTCGACCAACACCGACCACCCCGGCTACACGGGGACCGGCTTCGCAGACGGCTTCACCACCTCGGGCGACGCGCTGACATTCCACGTCAAAGCCGATGCGGGCGGCAGCCACCAGCTCACGTTCCGCTACTCGACCACCGTGAACGCCACCAGGACCGTCTACGTGGACGGCGTGTCCGCCGGCACGCTGTCGCTGCCCGCGCTGGCGAACTGGGACACGTGGGGCACGGCCACGCTCACGACGTCCCTGACGGCGGGCGCCCACACCGTCAAGATCGCCTATGACGCGGCGAACACCGGTGGAATCAACCTGGACAACCTGGTGGTGGCCCAATGAGCGGCGCCATGACACGTGCGCTCGTCTTCTTGGCGGCATTGCTCATGCCCTCGCTGGTGGCGTCCTCCGCCCAGGCGGCGGTTCAGCGCGTGGAGTTCACCAGCGGCTCGGCGTACCTGATCGTGGAGTTCCTGGACGACGACCTCGTGCACTTCGAGCTGGCCAACGGGACGAGCCCCGGCGTGAACGACTCGATCTTCACCACGCCGCAGGTCGCGAAGAAGGACTATCTGGGCCCGAGCGACTTCACCCGGTCGGGCGACACGTTCACCACGCCCGCCATGAAGGTCGAGGTGACGGCCGGGACGTTGTGCGTCAAGGTCTCCGACCCGGCAAGGCTGCTCTACGAGGCGTGCCCGCGCAACCTCGCCCAGCCGTGGAAGGGCCTGACCATCGCCAAGGGGTCGATCCAGAACGCCTACGGCCTGGGCGAGCAGTTCTTCATGGGCGGCAGCGCCGACGGCGACTGGGCAGGCCGCACCCGCTCCCCCGGCGGGACGTACGGCAACGCCATGGTCTTCGACACCGACAACGGCCCGGTCGGCAACACGCAGATCCCGGTCCTGTTCGCGGTGGGCCCAGCCACTGTGAACGCGGCGAACCTGAACTACGGCCTGCTGCTCGACCAGGTCTACAAGCAGGAGTGGAACCTGACCGGCGATCCCTGGACCGTGGACACCTGGGGCGACCAGCTCAGGTGGTACACGATGACCGGGCCCGACCTGCCGGACCTGCGCAAGGACTACATGGAGCTGAGCGGCAGGCCGCCGGTGCCGCCGAAGAAGGCCTTCGGCATGTGGGTGTCGGAGTTCGGCTACGACAACTGGGCCGAGATCGACAACCGGCTCACCGGGTTGCGGGCGGACGCGTTCCCTGTGGACGGTTTCGTGCTGGATCTGCCGTGGTTCGGCGGGGTGACGGCCGGGTCGGACAACACCCGCATGGGCACGCTGTCCTGGGACACGACCGCCTTCCCCAACACCTCGGCCACCATCGCCGACTACGCCGCCACCAAGGGCATCGGCCTGATGACCATCGAGGAGTCGTACGTCGGCAAGAACCTGCCCGAACACGCCGACCTGGCCGCGCGCGGCTATCTCGTCAGATCGGGCTGCCCGGGCTGCGCCCCCGTCTACCTGACGACCAATGACTGGTGGGGCCGGGGCGGCATGATCGACTGGACGCAGGACGCGGCCGCCGACTACTGGCACACGCTCAAGCGGCAGCCCCTCGCCGACCAGGGTGTCCAGGGCCATTGGCTGGACCTGGGCGAGCCGGAGATGTACGACGCCGGGGACTGGACCTCCGGCGTGCTGCCCGGTAAGCACGCCCACGGCGACTACCACAACGTCTACAACCTCAAGTGGGCCGAGAGCGTGGCCCGCGGCTACGCCTCCGGCACCAAGCGCCCGTTCATGCTCGCCCGCTCCGGCGCGGCCGGCATCCAGCGGCACGGCGTCGCCATGTGGTCGGCCGACATCGGCTCCAAGCTGACCGCGCTGGCCCAGCAGCAGAACGTGCAGATGCACATGTCGATGTCCGGCATCGACTACTTCGGCTCCGACATCGGCGGTTTCCGCCGAGAGATGCTCAATTCAGAGCTGAACGAGCTTTACACCCAGTGGTTCGCGAACGGCGCCTGGTTCGAGGTGCCGGTGCGACCGCACACGGAGAATTTGTGCAACTGCGCCCAGACCTCACCGGACAAGATCGGCCACAAGCCGAGCAACCTGGCCGGCCTCCGCCAGCGGTACGAGCTCGCGCCCTACTACTACTCGCTGGCCCACCGCGCCCACCGCTTCGGCGAGCCAGTGGTGCCGCCACTGGTGCACTACTACCAGAACGACCCGAACGTACGCGAGATGGGCCATGAAAAGCTCATCGGCCGCGACCTGCTGGTCGCGGTGGTGGCAGGCGCCGGCGAACGCGATCGCGACGTGTACCTGCCTGCCGGCACCTGGTACGACTACGCCACCGGCGAGAAGCTCACCAGCACCGGCCAGTGGTTCACCGACCGCCCGCTGTGGGTCAACGGCGTGTTCCGGCTGCCAGTCTTCGCCAGGGCGGGGGCAATCATCCCAAAGGCGCACGTGGACGACAAGACCATGAACGTCATGGGCAAGCGGACCGACGACTCCACCAGGAACGAGCTGATCACCCGCGTATACCCGCACACCACGTCCACCGATTTCACCCTTTACGAGGACGACGGGGCCACGTCGGCTTACCAGAGCGGCTCCGTCCGCACGACGCAGATCAGCCAGCAGCTCAGCGGCGCCACGGCCACCGTCACCGTCGCCGCCTCCAGCGGCGGCTACAGCGGCGCACCGTCCAGCAGGCCGACCGTGGTGGAGCTGATCGCCGACACCCAGGCGTCGGCCGTCACGCTGAACGGCTCCCCGCTCACCCAGCACGCCACCAAGACCGCCTTCGACGCCGCGGCCAGCGGCTGGTACAACGCGGGCGGCAATCTCATCGTCGCCAAGGCGGCGAGCTCGAGCGTCACTACGGCCAAGACGTTCGCGTTCACACTCGGCCAGGCGGCGGCGTCGATGACGTTCAGATGCGACAACGGCACCACCACGCCCGGCCAGTCGGTCTACGCCGTCGGAAGCGCCCCGCAGCTCGGCTCCTGGTCCGTGGCGAGCGCGGTCAAGCTGTCACCCACGGCATATCCGACCTGGACCGGCACCATCGGCAAACTACCGCCGAACACCACCGTCGAGTGGAAGTGCGTCAAACGCCAGGAATCCAGCTATCCCGACACTGCTGACCTGTGGCAACCAGGCGCCAACACCTCCTTCACCACCCCCGCCACCGGCAACGGCGGCACGACCACCGGCGCCTTCTGAAACCGACGGCGACATCGCCGTTACGCTCCCCCGAGTTTGGCCATGTCATCGAACGCCCGGTGTTAGCCTCGATGGCGTGCTAGGCGCGGGGACCACCCTCAATGACCGCTACGTGCTGGCCCACCGCCTCGGCGGTGGGGGCATGGGTGAGGTGTGGCGTGCCGACGACACGGTTCTCGGCCGCGCCGTCGCGGTCAAGGTGCTCATCCCGGCCCTGACCGAAAACCCCACGTTCGCCCAGCGCTTCCAGAACGAGGCCAGGGCCATGGCCACGCTGACCCACCCCGGCGTGGTCGACGTCTACGACTACGGCGTCGCCGACGTCAACGGTCGCCAGGTGAGCTTCCTGGTCATGGAACACGTGCCGGGCGAGTCGCTCGACCGCGTGCTGCGCCGCGGCCCGCTCGGCCGGGACGCCACCATGCGCCTGGTCGCGGAGGTCGGCGACGCGCTGGCCGCCGCGCACGCGCAGGGCATCGTGCACCGCGACGTCAAGCCCGCCAACCTCATGATCAGGCCCGACGGCGGGGTGGCGCTCACCGACTTCGGCATCGCCCACTCGGTCTCGGCCGGCCACCTGACGGCCACGGGCACGATGTTGTGCTCGGCCGGCTACTGCGCGCCGGAAATGGCCACCGCCAGCGAGGTGACCCCGGCGGTGGACGTATACGCGCTGGGCGTGGTGGCGTACGAGTGCTTGACCGGGCACCTGCCGTTCCAGGGCGATACGCCCGTGCAGATCATCTTCAAGCACCTCAACTCTCCTGTCCCGCCGCTGCCGGCCGACGTGCCGCCGGGTCCGCGGCAGGTGGTCGAGCGTGCGCTGGAGAAGACGCCCGACCGGCGCTGGCCGTCGGCTGCGCTGATGGCCGCGGCCGCGCGCAGGGCGCTGGCCACACCCGGCACGGCACCCGCGCCGCGCCGCGGCCGCGCCATGCGAGCGGCGCTCACCGCGGTCGCCGCCGTGGTCGTGTCCGCGGCCGTGGCAGGCGCCGTCTGGCTGCGCCCGGCCACGCCCACGGTCATCGATGAGGTGCTGCCGACCGTGCAGGGCACCTCGGTCACGGCCTCACCCACCACGCCGACCGCCACCAGGCCGCAGTCCGCGCGCCCGACCAAGCGCGCCCCGAGCGCCAGGCCGACGCGGGCGACGACCCCGGCGCCTACCCCTTCGGCCACGGTCACGACCACGACGCCGACAAGCACGCCCACCTCCAAGCCCACCACGTCCGAGCCCACGCAGGAGCCGTCACAGGAGCCGACCACGCCCGGCCCCGAGGAGCCGTCGTCCGAGCCCACCGAGGGCAAGCCGACGAGCGAGATCCAGTGCATACGTGCGCCATGTCCGTAATCGCTCCCTGCTCGTGAGAAAGTCGTCGCGTGGATACCACTCGTGACCTACTGATCGCCCTCGCCCGCCGCTACGCCTTCGCCGACCTCGGCGCGCTCGCGCCGGCGGCGGAGATCGCCGAGGTGTGCGAGTTCGGGCACCGGTTGCTCTCGCTCGACGCGGAGGACTTCGCGGCCGAGGCCAAGGTGGTGCCCGCCGAGCTGAGGCGGCGGGCGCGGGCCTGCCACATGCCGCAGACGCCGCGTGAGCAACCGCGGGGGGCGCTGGAGTCACTGCGGCCGGCGTACGGGCTGCTGCTGGAGGTGATCGCCGTGCGGTGGCACCGGCGGGAGCTGAGCCCGATGATCGCGGCCGTGCACATCGCCAGCGAATACCTGCCGCTGCTGGCCTTCGAGCCGCAGCTCGGTCATGCAGGGGACCCCGCCCGCTGGCCCGAAGGGCTGAGCGCGACCGGCAGCAGGTTCGGCGTGATCGGCGACCGCGAGTGCGACCACACCAAATCCGAGCAGTCCGCCACCAACCGGACGCTGCGGGTCTCCACGGAGCCGAACGAGGGCTGGCGCGCGTATTTCGACCGCCAGCACAGCCAGGTGGCCGGAGCGCTCGCCGTATGCGTCGCCGCCTGCCGCAACCCCTGCACGGCCATGGACTGGATCGCCCCGGAACCACGCGACGACCTCCAGCTCCGCGCCCGCACAGCCCTGTCCTTCGCCGACACCCCACTGGTAAGGCTGCGCCACGCGGCACCGGTAGGCCACGGCTTCGGCGTCCCCTCCCCAGAGGAGGTCCTCGACGCCTGGGAACGCAGCCGCGCAGCACTGGACAAGAACCCCGTAGGCGGTGCCGCCATGAAGGACGACGGCTTCCCGCTTTCAGGCCTGCCGTCCCTCTTCTCGGCAATCGCCGCTGCCGACATCGAGCCCTCCACACTGCTGAACGGCGTGAGCAACCACATCGTCACGCTGCTCGAACGCCTCTGAGCCACGGAGCCGGTCACGTATGCGCTCGTTACGGCGAGCACCCGTGAGCCTTCACGACCGGCCATGACAGACGGCAACGGTCTACGGCGCGTGCGGTGACGCTGGGCGACCGTAACACATGATGTTTTTGGGGCCGGCGCGTGCGGCGACGCTGGGCGACCGTAAAAGATGATGCTTTTGGGTTTCAGGAACGGCGAGATGTCGCTGCCTCGCCGAGAGACGCAATGCCGTACAGGATGCCGCCGATCACATCGCCGACGCTGAACGCGGTGGCCATGGACATGGCGGTGAGCCGGCAGGCGTTGTCGCTCAGCCGCCGCCTGGCGCCCTCCCCGGTCACGATCTCCAACCCTCGCCCCTTGACGTCCACCAGGATCACCACGGCGTCGTCGGCCTCCTCGCCGAGTGCGGCGTGCAGGCGTTCGGCGAAGTGGCGCCGCCCGCCGACCGGCTCCCCGAGGAACAGCGCGAATCTGAGCCCGCTGCGCTGCTCGGCAGTGCGCAGGGCCTTCCTGATGTCGTCCGCCTGAGCGGTGGTCAGTCCTCGCATCGTCAGCCTCACCATCCGGCGGACGCGCCGCCGACGTGCCGACCCGGCTCCGCCATCTCGGCCGCGGCCACCCAGTCGGCCTCGGGAACGGTGGTCCAGTGCGCCACCCGGTCGGCCAGCACCAGACCCGAGGTGCTCACGCCGCGTTCGCTGCCCGACGGGCCCCCCAGCCACACGGGGCCGGACTCCATGCGCCGCTGCACGCCGCGTCCCGGCACCATGACCAGCAGGCTGATCAGCACGAATAGCCCCGTGGACACCCCGATGAGAAAGAGCAGGATCTCTGCCGCGCCGTTCACACCATGAACGTAAACCTCGCGAGCGGGTCCGGCCAGACCCCATACGGACGAGGAGTTAGGATCTTGTACGACCCGTAAGCTTCTCTAGAGAAGAACGTTAGTAATACCCCGAAACCGGGCGTAGAACACGGTGAGCTGGGCCATAAAACTATGGACAGGGCAACACTAGGAATCAGTCAGATGCGCGGGCTACGGTGAGTTACGTGGACTCCGACAATCAGCGAGAAGACGGTCACAACGCGTCACCGATCTGGGTGAGCGACCGGCCAGAAAGCGAGCAGACCGCCGCCGCGAAGCCATCGGCGCCCACCTCCACGTACGCGCCGGTAGAGCGCGCGTCCGTGCGTAGCCTGCTGCAACAACCGCGTTTCCGCCGCCTGCGCAACCGCGTGCTGGTGGCCGTCGGCGTGGCCTTGGTGGTGGGCTTCCTCGTGGCCGACTGGCGGGTCGGCGTGACCGCGGGCGTGGTCGCGGCGATCCTGGAGGCGATTTACCGCGCGCGTTCCAACTCGTCCGTGCCCGCCTGGCGGCGCGCGTCCGTGGCTGAGCGACGCACCGAGGCACAGCTGCGCAAGCTGGAGCGCCTGGGTTACCGCACGCTGCACGCCAGGGCGATCCCGAACAGCGAGGCCCAGATCGATCACCTCGTGGTGGGCCCCACCGGCGTGTACGCGGTCGACTCCGAGAAGTGGGACAAACGCCTTCCGGTACGCGTGCAGATGGGCAAGAAGCTGTTCCACGGCCCCTTCGACCAGAAGGCCAGGCTCAACGAGGCCAAGTGGGAGGCGTCGCAGGCCGGCGAGCTGATCAGCAAGTCGTTCGGCCGCGAGGTGTCGGTCGTGCCCTCGCTCGCCATCTACGGACCGGCCGTCCCCTGGAAGATCATGACGATCCGCGGCGTGGACGTCTACCAGGGCGACCGTGCCCGCAAGTGGATCACCAAGCGGGAGCGGGCGCTGACCGCCACGGAGATCGACCGGATCTACGACATCGCCGCCAGGGAACTTCCCGCCCGGTACGGCGAGGACTGAACCACCAGCCCGCTATGAGGCGTCCCTGAGTCGTGCGCCGAAGTCGTCGAGCGCGGTGACCAGGTCCGCGCTCGACGGGAGGGTCCGCGGCAGGCGGGAGTACACCGCGGCGCCGAAGCCCGCGATCCGCATGATGTGGTCGATGAGCGCCTCTCTGTCGCGCGGCCACGGGAACGACGGCTGGGCGATCAGCAGCGAGACGCACCCGTGCACGGCCGACCAGAGGCCGAGCGCGAGCTCCTCCGGGTCGCCCTCGAGCACGCGGGTCTCCACGCAGGCCGCGACGGCGTTCACCATGTGGCGGAAGCACTCGGCGGCAGCCGGCGGCACTCCAGGCGCGGCCGAGGGCCGCATCATCAGCACCCGATACTGCACCGGATGGTCGAGGGCGAAGCGGGCGTAGGCGCGCCCGCACCGGCCCAGCGCGAGGAACGGGTCGCCGCCCAGGTTCTCGCTGAACAGCCGGCCAAGCTCGTCCCACACCCGCATACAGACCGCCTCGACCAGCACCTCCTTGTCGGCGAAGTGCAGGTAGACCGACGGCGTGGACACCCCGGCCCGCTCGGCGACCGCGCGGAGCGTGAGCGCGTCCTCGGTGCCCGCCTCGGCCAGAAGATCTTCGGCCGCGCGCAGGATCTCCTCGCGGAGCAGCGCGCCTTCGCCGCGCCTGGCGCGTACCCGTCTGGTGGTCATGGATCTCACATTGACGCCGTTAGGTTAACGCCGTCAATATGCGTCAATGGGGACTTTTCAGGAAGCGACGGCGTTGACCTCCCGTGGTGGCGGCGAGTTCGGCACCGTGCTGGACGCCGAGTGGAGCGTCGGGACGCGACTGCATGGGGGCTACCTGCTGGCCGTGCTCGGGCGAGCCGCCTGTGAGAGCGTCGGCGGGGACGGCCATCCGCATGTCACCGCCGTCAGCGGCACCTTCGTCGAGCCGCCCGAGCCGGGCAACGCGCTCGCGCGCGTGGAGACGCTCCGCGTGGGCAGGAGCGTGGCCCAGGTCAGGGCCGCGCTCGTGCAGGAAGGCCGGACGCGGGTGGAGGCGCACATCACGCTCGGCCTGCTGGACGACGCCGATCCTTGGTGGTCGGCTCACGAGCCGGTCGACATGCCGCCCGAGGAAGCCTGCTTCCGGGTTCCCATCGAGGCGCCGGGCGCGGGGTTCGCCGTTCCACTGATGGCGGTGGTCGAGGAGCGCATCGATCCCGCGCACATGGGCTTCGCGTTCGGCGCTCCCACCGGGCATGGCGTTATCGCCACGTGGCAGCGGCTGGCCGACGGGTCGGACTGGGACCCGTTGAGCCTGCTGGTGGCGCTCGACCCGGTGCCGCCGGTCTCGTACGAGCTGGGGCTGCCCGGCTGGGTGCCGACCATCCAGCTGTCGGCGTATATCCGCAGGCTGCCCGCACCGGGCCCGGTCCGGGTGCGGTTGTCGGCCACGGACGTCGGCGGCGAGCGGATGGACGAGGTCGCCCACGTCTGGGACGACAAGGGCCGCCTGGTGGGCCAGGCGACCCAGCTCGCGGCCGTGCGGATTCCCTCTTAGCCTGGCTTCGGTCGCGCCACGATCCGGTAACCGGCCGTCCGATGCGTGGACGGTTGTCTCAGTTGCCGGGCGGTGGTCGTAACATGTGAAGACTTGCTAGCGATGGGAGAAGCCCAATGCCCGCCCTCAGGTCACGTACAGTCACCCACGGCAGGAACATGGCCGGTGCCCGGGCCCTGCTCCGGGCGACCGGCGTAGCCGGGAGCGACTTCGGCAAGCCCATTATCGCGGTGGCCAACAGCTTCACCCAGTTCGTGCCGGGTCACGTGCATCTCAGGGAAGTCGGCGACGTCGTCTCGGCGGCCATCAGGGAGGCAGGGGCGATCCCCCGCGAGTTCAACACGATCGCCGTGGACGACGGCATCGCGATGGGCCACGGCGGCATGCTCTACTCGCTGCCGTCGCGCGAGCTGATCGCCGACGCCGTGGAATACATGGTCGAAGCGCACTGCGCGGACGCGTTGATCTGCGTCTCCAACTGCGACAAGATCACGCCGGGCATGCTGCTGGCGGCGTTCAGGCTGAACATCCCGACGATCTTCGTTTCCGGTGGGCCCATGGAGGCCGGCAAGACGCCCGGCAAGAAGCTCGACCTGATCGACCCCATGATCGCCGCCGCCGACGACTCCGTCTCGGACGCCGAGCTGCTGGAGATGGAGGAGAGCGCCTGCCCCACCTGCGGGTCCTGCTCCGGCATGTTCACCGCCAACTCCATGAACTGCCTGGCCGAGGCCATTGGGCTGGCGTTGCCCGGCAACGGCACGATCCTGGCCACGCACAAGGCGCGCAAGACGCTCTTCGAGGACGCCGGCCGGCAGCTCGTGGAGATCACCCGCCGCTACTACGAGGACGGCGACGAGTCGGTGCTGCCGCGCTCGATCGCCACCCGCGAGGCGTTCGAGAACGCCATGACCCTCGACGTCGCCATGGGCGGCTCGACCAACACGATCCTGCACATCCTGGCCGCGGCCCGCGAGGCGCAGGTGGACTTCGGGCTCAAGGAGATCAACGAGATCTCGCTGCGGGTGCCGTGCCTGTGCAAGGTCGCCCCGGCCACGAACAAATACCACGTCGAGGACGTCCACCGCGCCGGCGGCATCCCGGCCATCCTGGGCGAGCTCGACCGGGCCGGGCTGCTGCACCGCGACGTGCCGACCGTGAACGGCGGCACCCTCGCCGACATGCTGGCCGCCTGGGACGTCAAATCACCGTCGGCGAAGCCCGAGGCCGTGGAGCTGTGGCACGCGGCGCCCGGCAACGTGCGCACCGTCAAGGCGTACTCGCAGGACAACCGCTGGGACGACCTCGACCTCGACCGGGCGGCCGGATGCATCCGCGACCTCGAGCACGCCTACACCGTGGACGGTGGGCTGGCCGTGCTCTACGGCAACATCTCGCGGGACGGCGCGGTGGTGAAGACGGCCGGGGTCGACGAGTCGATCTGGACGTTCAGCGGGCCGGCTGTGGTGTTCGAGTCGCAGGAGCAGGCGGTCGAGGGCATCCTCGGCGGCCGAGTCAAGGCGGGCGACGTGGTGGTCATCCGCTACGAGGGTCCCAAGGGCGGGCCGGGCATGCAGGAGATGCTCTACCCGACCTCGTTCCTCAAGGGCAAGGGCCTGGGCAAGGTGTGCGCGCTGATCACCGACGGCCGGTTCTCCGGCGGCACGTCGGGGCTGTCGATCGGCCACGCCTCACCGGAGGCGGCCGAGGGCGGCGCGATCGCGCTGGTCGAGGACGGGGACATCATCGACATCGACATCCCCAACCGGTCGATGGAGCTGCGCGTCCCTGAGGCCGAGCTGGCTGCCCGGCGCGAGCGGCTGCTGGCCGACCTGGGCGGATACCGGCCGCGGGACCGCACCCGGCCGGTGAGCGTGGCGCTGCAGGCCTACGCGGCGATGACGACGTCCGCCTCGACGGGCGCCTCCCGCGACCTGTCGCAGTTGTCGAAGTAAGGACATCCATCACAGGACGCCGAGCTTGTCTTGGCCAATCGGACGCTGTACGGCAGGCGACAGGGTTCTCGCCTGCCGTACAGGTTTTCGAAAAATGTCGGTGGTCGTCCCTATTCTTGGGGTATGACGACAGTCGTGAAGCACGATACTCGCCCGCTGACGACCGCCGAGATCGCCGCCCTCGCACTCTCCCTCGCCCACCTCGGAGCCGGCCCCCAGGCCGTCACCGCCCGGCGCGGACTCCAGCTCGCGCTCGAGCACCTGGAGCTCGACGACGACGTCATCACCACCACGCTCACGACGCTGACCGAGCCGCTGCCCGTGGAGGTCGCCTCCAGGGCCAGGCTCATGGCCGACGCCATCACCAGCCGGCTCATGATCCGGCTGCACTACCGGGACGCCTCCGGAGCCGTCACCTCGCGTGACGTCGAGCCGGTGACATGCCTGGTCCACCGCGAATACTGGTATCTGGTCGGGGTGTGCAGGATGCGCCGGGCGATCAGGGCCTTCCGGTTCGACCGGATCATCGCGGTCGAGCCCACACTCACGCCCTCCCGCCCGCACCTCGCCGACCGGTTCCTGCCGTTCCAGCGCCGCAGGCGCAGCAGGGCCGCGTAAAGAAACTGGCCTGCTCTTGACCCTTTACACCCCCGGCCTTTGGGGTCGGGGGTGGCAGGCTCCCGCACATGCGTGTACGGGGGATCTGGCCCTTTGCCCTACTGATCATGGCGCCCGGGTGCGCCGCGCCGTCGTCCGGCACGCCGCGCCCGGCCGTCGCGGCGACCCATGAGCCGGCCCCCAAGGCCGTCCAGAGCGCGCTGCCGGCGGACGAGCAGCGCGCCCTCGACCGGGCGCTGGAGCACTATCTGCGCAAGCGGCCGGGGCGGGCTTCGGTGGCCGTGTACGACAAGACGACCGGCGCCAGGTACGCCTTCCGCGAGCGCACGCCGTTCATGCTGGCCAGCGTGGCCAAGGTGGACATCTTGCTGGCCTTCCTGCTGACCAAGCAGCGCGAAGGGCGGCTTGTGTCCGCGTACGAGCACCGGCTGGCCGACCGGATGATCCGCAACAGCGACAACGACTGCGCGCACGAGCTGTACATGACGATCGGCGGCCAGGACGGGCTGACCCGGGTGCTGCGCAAGCTGGGCGTCGAGCACGCGCGGCCCGGGCCGGGGCTCTCCTGGGGATCGACCCGCAGCCGCCCTTCCGATCAGGTGAAGGTCCTGGAGCGGCTCACCGATCCGAGCGGCCCCCTGTCGGCCCGGCACCGGCGTTACGCGCTGAGGCTCATGTCGTCGGTCGCGCCCGAGCAGGCGTGGGGCGTCAGCGCGGCCGACGGCGAGGCGGCGCTGAAGAACGGATGGCTGCCCGCGCAAGTGCACGGCGGGCTGTGGACGGTCAACAGCGTGGGACGGCTCCGCGTGCGCGGGCACGAGCTGCTGATCGCCGTCCTGTCAGAGCGCAGCCCGGACATGGAGACCGGCGTCGCCACCGTGGAACACCTGGCCAAGCTGGCGGTCAACGCCCTGACCCGGGCGGAGACGACCGTCGAGGCAGTGTCCTAGGAGCAGCAGCCACCGCCGCAGCAGCCACCGCCGGTTGCCCTGGGCGCGGCCGCGCCGCCCGTCATGGCCACCGTGGACAGCAGCTTCACCGTGTCGTCGTGGCCCTCCGGGCAGGCCGCCGGGTCGTCGGAGGCCGACATGGGACGGGACACTTCGAACGTGGAGCCGCAGGCGCGGCAGCGGAAGTCGTAACGCGGCATGGACTAAGCGTAAGTGATGTGCGCGTAGTCGGACACGGGCTCGTAGCCGATCGCCTGGTAGATGGCGTTGCTTGTCGGGTTGTCCAGGTCGGTGAAAAGCACCACTTGGTCGCAGCGCTCCGCCAGCCCGGTCTGGCTCGCGTACGCCGTGACGGCAGCGGCGTATCCGCGCTTGCGGCACGACGGCGGCGTGTAGACGGGCCCGATCCGGCAGACCCCGCCGGCGGCGGGTGAGAGCGCGGCGAGCGAGACGGGCACCCCGTCCGCCTCCCACACGAACAACTCCCGCGCCGCCAGCCGCTGGGCAACGCGCTCGGCGGCGTCGCCCTCGGGCAGCGCCACCTCGTCGCTGAACGCCTGATACCAGCTCACCAGCAGCGGATAGTCGGCGGGCACCGCAGGCCTGCCCCACCCCGGCACGTCGGGGACGGCGAGTGTGCCGAGCCGGTAGAGCCGCTCGGAGATCACCCGGATGGGCGGCCCGAGCAGGCGCGCGACCTCGTCGGTCAGCTCCACCTGGCCCACGAGCGCCGGAATGTCCCGGCCGAGCGCCTCCACCAGCGACGGGACGGCCTCGACCGGCATGACGGCGAGCCCGATCGGGTACGGAGGGGTGTGGAAGGCCGCCCCGCGCACTACGCCGTCCACCGTCCACCAGCCGAAACGAGGGTCCTTGGCAGGCATGCCGGCCCTCAGGTTGGCCAGGACGGTCAGCGGGACGGTGTTGCCCACCGGGTCGCCGAGCAGGTAAGGCTCGGCGACCGCGGCGTACTCCTCAGTGTCCGAGGTGAAGGTCCACATGCCTGGCATCGTGTCAGGCCGGGACCGCCTCGTCCAAAGCGGTTTCAGGCCCCTTTATGCAGCGGCCTCGAGGTAGGGCGCCCACTGGGGGTCTCCGACGAGCGACGCGCCGATCAGCCTCCAGTGGGCGCCCCGTGGCACCGCCGGGCTGACGTGTAGCGTCCACCCCAGCTCCTCCAGGTATTTGTCGGCCTTCCTGTGGTTGCACGTCGTGCAGGACGCGACGCAGTTTTCCCAGGTGTGGGCGCCACCCCGGGACCGTGGGATGACGTGGTCGATGGTCTCGGCCCGCTGACCGCAGTAGGCGCAGCGGTAGTTGTCGCGGCGCATGAGCGCTGCCCTGGTCAGGGGGATGCGGGACCGGTAGGGGATGCGGACGTATCTGCGGAGCCTGATCACCGAGGGCACATCGAGCGTGCAGCTGGCGGAGCGTAGCACCGCGCCCCTGCCGTCGCGATGCACGATGTCGGCCTTCTCCCGCAGCACGAGCACGATGGCACGGTGCAGCGAGAGGGTGGTCATGGGCTCGTAAGTGGCGTTGAGCAGCAGGACTTGGCGCGTCATCGTGCCTCTCCCTGCTGCGCGCGTATCAAAGGGGACATGCCGCGGCATGTCCCGCCTGTCGGCCCCTCCTGGGGCACTTGTGCTTCCGTCACGTGGACCTCCGCCGGACGGCCCAGCGGATGGTCACCACGGCACCGTCCTGTCACCAAGTCTGGCGTTTGCACCGTGGTCCCCGCCACCCCAAAAACATCTGACCGGAATGACTAGAGGGACGCACGATACGTTTTATGCCCGTTTCACCAGCGCTTTACCCCTCTCCATTGGCAGTAGGGTTCCGTGCATGACGCGAGAGCCGTACCCGACCGCACGCCGCGAAGACACTGTCGACATCCTTCACGGAACGCCCGTTCCGGACCCCTACAGGTGGCTCGAGGACCCCGACAGTCCGGAGACGAAGGGATGGCTGCTCGCGCAGGCCGAGTTGTTCTCCCGCGGAAGGGGGCCGCAGCGGTTCAAGAGCCGCATCGCCGAGCTGCTCAGGTCCGGCTCGGTCGGCACGCCGGCGTGGCGCGGCGGGCGTCACTTCTTCAGTCGCCGCACCCCCGACCAGGAGCACGCCGTCTACTACGTCGTCGAGCCGGACGGGACCGAGCGGGCGCTGGTCGACCCCATGGCGATCGACCCGTCCGGGCTGACCACGCTCGACGCCGTGCAGCCCGACAAGGAGGGGCGCCTGCTGGCGTACCAGATCTCGGTCGGCGGCGACGAGGAGTCGGCGCTCTACGTCATGGACGTGGCCACGGGCGCGCGCATCGAGGGCCCGATCGACCGCTGCCGCTACTCCCCCATTGCCTGGCTGCCCGGCGGCGAGGCGTTCTACTACGTGCGCAGGCTGCCGAGCACCGAGGTGCCGGAGAACGAGACGCAGTTCCACCGCCGCGTCTACCTGCACCGCGTCGGCACCTCCACCGAGGACGACGTGATGATCTTCGGCGAGGGCCTGAAGATGACCAACTACTACGGCGTGTCGGTCTCACGGGACGGCCGCTGGCTGCAGGTGTCCTCGCACGAGGGCACGGCGCCGCGCAACGACCTCTGGGTGGCCGACCTGACCGCCTCCCCGATCGACCGGCCGGAGCTGACGGTGGTCCAGGAGGGCGTGGACGCGCAGACCGGGCTGGCGTTCGGCCGCGACGGCAGGCTCTATGTGCACACCGATCGCGAGGCGTCGAGGGCCAGGGTGTGCGTCACCGACCCGGCCACGCCCGGCTACGACACCTGGCGCGAGCTGATCCCCGAGGACCCCGAGGCGGTGCTGAGCGACTTCGCGATCCTCGACGACCTCGAACGCCCCATCATGCTGGTGGGCTGGACCCGGCACGCGATCAGCGAGATCACCGTCCACGACCTGGAGACCGGCGAGCGCGTCGGCGAGGTGCCCACGCCCGGACTCGGCACGATCGGCGGCATCGCCGAGCGCCCCGAGGGCGGCCACGAGGCCTGGTTCGGCTACACCGACAACACCACGCCGCCCACCATCCAGCACTACGACGCCAGGACCGGCGAGACCACGCTGTGGGCGGCCTCGCCCGGGGCCATCGAGGTGCCGGAGGTGCGGACCCGGCAGGTCGTCTACCAGTCGAAGGACGGCACGGACGTCCGCATGCTGATCATCTCTCCTCTTGAGGAGAGCTCCGGCCCGCGGCCCACGATCCTTTACGGCTACGGCGGCTTCGGCCTGTCGATGACCCCCGGCTACTCGGCGTCGGTCCTGGCCTGGGTGGAGGCCGGCGGCGTATACGCCATCGCCAACCTGCGTGGCGGCGGCGAGGAGGGCGAGGACTGGCACCGCGCGGGCATGCTGGCCCATAAGCAGAACGTGTTCGACGACTTCCACTCGGCCGCCGAACACCTCATCGAGACCGGCGTCACCACGTCCGCCCAGCTCGGCATCTCCGGCGGCTCCAACGGCGGCCTGCTCGTGGGCGCCGCGCTGACGCAGCGCCCCGACCTGTACGCGGCCGTGGTCTGCTCCGCGCCGCTGCTCGACATGATCAGGTACGAGCAGTTCGGCCTCGGCGCCACCTGGAACGTCGAGTACGGCAGCGCCGAAGACCCCGAGCAGTTCGGCTGGTTGCGGAGCTACTCGCCCTACCACCACGTTCAGGAGGCGGTGGCGTACCCCGCGACGCTCTTCACCGTCTTCCAGTCCGACACGCGCGTGCACCCGCTGCACGCGTGGAAGATGTGCGCGGCGCTCCAGCACGCCTCGACGGCGGAGCGGCCTGTGTTGTTGCGTAACGAGGCCGAGGTGGGACACGGGGCGCGCGCGGTGAGCCGTACGGTCGACCTGTCGGCCGACACGCTCACCTTCCTCGCCACGCACACCGGCCTCTAATCTTGGTCATATGAGCACACTGGGGCTGGCCGTGGTGGAGGCCGCCCCCAGCGCTGCGTTGCGCCCCTACGTGACGCGGCTGTGCGCTTACCGCGAGCACTATGGCTCCCCGGTCACACGGTCGGAGGCCGCGATGCCCGGGGCCGTGCTCATCCTCGCGTTCGGCGGGCCGATGGAGGTGCGCGGGGAGCGTTTCACGGCGTTCACGGGCGGGCTGGGCGACCGGTTCACCATCACCCGTGTGACCGGGCCGTGTGAGGGCGTGGAGGTGGACCTCACGCCGTTCGGGGCCAGGCGCCTCTACGGTCTGCCGATGCGGCACCTGACGAACCTGACGGTGCCGGTCGCGGAGCTGCTCGGGCCGTGGGCGGACATGGCTGTGGGGCGGCTGGCGGAGACGCCGTCGTGGCGGGAGCGGCTGGCGCTGGCCGATCGGCTGCTCACGGCCCGCATCCATGAGGAGCCTCCGCTGGGACCCGAGGTGGCGTGGGCCTGGGCGCGGCTGCTGTCGGCGGGCGGCCGGCTGAGCTCCTCCTCGCTGGCGGAGTCGCTCGGCTGGAGCCACCGGCACCTCGTGGCGCGCTTCCAGGACCAGATCGGGCTGCCGCCGAAGACGGCCGCCCGGGTGATCAGGTTCGGGCGCGCCATGCGCCTGTTGCGCTCGGGCACCCCCATCACGCAGGTGGCGGCGGAGTGCGGCTTCTACGACCAGGCACACATGAACCGGGAGTTCCGGGTGCTCGGGGACACGACGCCGGGTCAGATTTATCCAAGACTGGAAGGAGCGGGCGGGGCATCCTGAGCACATGGAGCGAACCGTTTACGCACTAGCCCGCTACCAGAACTGCCAGGCCGCGATCGACTTCCTGACCAGCGCGTTCGGCTTCCGGGTCCACGAGGCGTCCAAGAACGACGAAGGCGCCGTCAACCACGCCGAACTGCTCGTCGGCAACGACATGATCATGATCGGCGAGGGGCGGCCGGGCGGGCCCGGCATCTACGTCGCGGTCGGCGACGTCGACGCCCATCATGACCGTGCCAAGGCGGCGGGGGCCGCGATCATCATGGAGCTGGTCGACCAGCCGTACGGGTCGCGCGAGTACGGATGCAAGGACCCTCAGGGCAATTCCTGGTGGTTCGGGACCTACCGGCCATGAGTCTGCTCAAGGCGGAGCCGTTGCTCGGGCGGACGGCCGGGCGGATGGACGGGTCGTTCCTGGTCGCGGAGTGGAGCGACCCCGGCTCGACCGCCGGCTACATCGCCGTGCCGCACCGGCACCTGCGCGATGACGAGATCTGGTACGTGCTGGAGGGCACGCTCAGGTTCCGGCTGGGCGGCGACGAGGTAGAGGCCGAGGCGGGAGCGGCGGTGTTGGGGCCCGCGGGGGTGCCGCACACGTTCTGGAACCCCTCGTCCTCGCCGGCCCGGTACCTGGTGGTGATGTCGCCGGGTACGGTGCGGCTGATCGAGGAGCTCCACTCGGTGCCGGACCGCTCGGGGGAGCGACTGCGGGAGCTGTTCGAGCGGCACGGCTGCGAGTACTTGCCGGACCTGTGGTCGTGACGACCCGCTCCGCGGGGCAGGAGCGTGTGGGCGAGCGACCGCTGCTGCAGCAGCCCGATGGGAACCCGCAGAATCCGCTGGGCGACATCTACTGCGTGTCCTTCTTCCGCGAGCCCACTCCCATCGAGGTGCTGCGCCGGTTCGGCGGCCCGGGTGAGCCGTCCGCGCGGGAGATGACCTTCGAGGAGTTGCTCGATGGCCCCCTCCTCGTCGGCGCCATCGACCAGAGTCTCGGTTAGCGCGGGAAGACGACGGTCTTGTGGCCGTCCAGCAGCACCCGCTGCTCGGCATGCCACTTGACCGCCCTGGCCAGCGTCACGCACTCCACGTCCCGCCCGATCGCCGCCAGGTCCTCAGGCGAGTGGCTGTGGTTGACCCTGGCCACTTCCTGCTCGATGATCGGCCCTTCGTCCAGGTCGGAGGTCACGTAGTGAGCGGTGGCGCCGATCAGCTTGACGCCGCGGTCGTGCGCCTGGTGGTAGGGCTTGGCGCCCTTGAACGACGGCAGGAACGAGTGATGGATGTTGATCGCCCGCCCGGCCAGCTTCTCGCACAGGGCCCGCGAGAGCACCTGCATGTAGCGGGCCAGCACCACCAGGTCCACCTGGTAGTGCTCGACCAGCGCCAGCACCTCGGCCTCCTGCTTGGGCTTGGTCTCCGGGGTGACCGGCAAGTGGTGGTAGTCGATGCCGTACGACTGCGTGAGCGGCCGCAGGTCGGGATGGTTGGACACGACGGCCACGATCTCGATGCCGAGAGTCTTGGCCTTGACCCGGTAGAGCAGGTCGTTGAGGCAGTGATCGAACTTGCTGACCATGATCAGCACCCGCGGTTTCCTGGCCACGTCGCGCACCGTGAATTCCATGGCGAAGCCGGGCGCGAGCGCGGCGAAGGCCGCGTTGAGGTCGTCCTCGCCCAGCGGTCCGGCGAACTGCACGCGCATGAAGAACCGCTGCGCGACCCTGTCACCGAACTGCTGGCTCTCGATGATGTTGCATCCGTTCCGCGCCAGCAGGCCGGAGACGGCGGCCACCACACCGGGCCGGTCGGGGCAGGACAGCGTCAGGATGTATTCGGCTGGGCTGGTCACTTCGTTCACTCTCGCGGGCAGGGGATCGTCAGGTGCCTTGCGGCTGATCTGGGCAGAGTACCGGTCGCCGGGCACGTCCACCGCTGCCTCCCCCGTCAACTACCGGTGGTGGCGGCACGATCGAGCGTACCGGGCGCGACGCGGCTTCTCCGGCGTGGCGCTGATCTCCCGGATCTTGGGTAGTAATCGGGCATTACGGACAATCGCCGGGACTCTAGCGCGCCTCGCCCCAGCCAGGCGAGAGGGAATGGAGTGCATGCTTTTGGACGCCGCCGTTCTGATCGTGGTCGCGGGTTTGTTCGCGGCCGTGTCCGGGGTCAACGACGGGGGCGCCCTTCTCGCCACCGGGCTCAAGCTGCCCACGGTGCGCCCGGCCACCGGCATCCTCGCCCTCGTGGTGATGGTGGCGATCGTGCCGCTGGTCACGCACCAGGTGGCGCGGACATTCGTGACCAGGCTGGCGAGCTTCCACGAGCCCGGCGGCAAGATCGCGACCACGATCGCGGTGATCTCGGCTCTGGCCGTGGTGGCGGCGCTCAGCGCGAAGGGCCGCCCGACCAGCCTCACCCTGGCCATCGTGGGTGGCCTCACCGGGGCCGGGCTCGGGTGGGGGCTGCCGGTCTCGCCGGGGTGGGTGGCGCTGGTGCTGGCGTTCGGCCTGGCGGCGCCTGCCGTCGGCGGCCTGCTGGCCTGGGCGCTCATCCGGGTGCTGGTGGTGGTGACCACGGCGCGGGGGCTGGGGTCCTGGCATCGGGCGGGGTTCCTGCTCCAGACCCTCGCGTACGCGGCCAACGACGGCCAGAAGATGCTCGCCGTATTCATGATCGCACTGGGCTTCTCGGACGCGCCGCTCGCGTACACGTCGCTGGTGGCCTCCCTGTTCGCGCTCGGCACCTTGTACGGACTGCCCAAGGCCGGGCGCACGCTCAGCCGCGAGATCATCGTCTTCCGGCCGACGCACGGTGTCGCCGCGGAGCTGGCGGCGGGCGTGGCGGTGATCGGCTGCGCGGCCGCCGGCATGCCGGTGAGCATGACCCAGGCCGTTGCCGGAGGGCTCGTCGGCGCGGGCATGGCCCAGGGGGGCGGACGGGTCCGCTGGTACGCCGCCGTCAAGATCGGTACGGCCTGGATGCTGACCCTGCCGGCGAGCGCGCTGCTGGGCGGGGTGGGGGCCTTCGTGGTGAAGGGGATGACGCAGTTATGAACGGATCACCCGCGACGTCCAGGAAGGCAGGCAGGGGATGAAGCGGCTACGGCGGATCAGGGATCTCATGGCCGGCCGCATGGACAGTGCGGTCACCGAGGCCCTGCTCGGGCAGCTGAAGGCCACCAAGGATGGGGCGTGGCTGGCCATGGCCATGATCGGCGGCGAGGTGGGCCGTACGGGGGCACACGAGCAGATGCGCTCCATCGAGCACCTCGGCGACGAGGAGCGGGCCCGCCTCGTCGACGAGCTCAAGACCGCGCTCGTCACACCCATCGATCCGGAGGACCTGTTCCGGCTGTCCCGGTCGATCGACGACGTGCTCGACTCGCTGCGGGACTTCGTCCGCGAGTCCCACCTCTACCGGGTGCCCGACCAGATCCGCTTCTCTCCCCTGCTCGACCAGGTCATCGTCGGCATCGACGCGCTCGAGAACGCGGTCCGCGGCCTCGCCTCCCGGCCTTCCGGGGTGGCGGTCGACGCGCTGGAGGCGAAGAAGGCGGGCGGGGCCATCCGGCGGATGTACCAGTACGAGATCTCGCGGATCTTCTCTGGGGAGCTGACGGCGGACGTCATGAAGGAGCGTGAGCTGGTGCGCCGCCTGGAGATCGTCGGCGTGGCTATCGGCGACGCGGCCGACGCGATCGCGGACGGAGCGATGAAGCGGTGAACCCAGGTGGTCAGCGGGTTGAGGCGAAGGCGTCGACGCCAGTCAGGTCGGCCGAGAGCCGCCACAAACGTGCCGCCTCATCCGGGTCGATCGCGTAGGGGCGCACTCCCCGCCCAGGGTTGTCTTCGATGGTCACCTCCGCGATCTCGCAGTCCTCGCAGTAGACGCCGCCCATGCCGGCCAGCTGCGGCGAGGTGGCCGCCCACACCTGGGTCGCCGCTCCCTGCTCGGGCGTCTTGAAACTGGAGTCCAGCGCATGGCCCGCCTCGTCGATCCACCCGGCCGCGACCATCTCCTCCTTGGGCAGATGCCGCTGCAGCGGTGTGAGAATGGCACCGGGATGCAGCGAGAACGCGTGTGCCCCCGCATCCCGTGCCAGCTTGTCCAAGTGCACGGCGAACAGGATGTTGGCGGTTTTAGCCTGCCCGTACGCCTGCCACTTGTCATAAGCCCGCTCAAACTGAACGTCGTCCCATCGGATGCCCGAAATGCGGTGACCGCCGGACGAGACGGTCACGACCCGGCCCTGGCCGCGGGCGATGGCCGGCCACAGGCGGTTGACGAGTGCGTGGTGCCCGAGGTGGTTGGTCGCGAACTGCGCCTCCCAGCCAGGACCGACCCGCGTCTCCGGGCAGGCCATGATGCCCGCGTTGGCGATGACGATCTCGGCGCTGCGACCGGTGGCGAGGAAACGCTCCGCGAACCGCCGTACGCTCTCCAGGTCAGCGAGGTCGAGCTCGTCCACCTCGACCCCGTCGATGCCCCCGACCGCCTCCTGAGCGGTGTCGGGACGGCGGGCGGGCACGACGACGCGGGCGCCGGCCCGGGCGAGCGCACGTGTGGTCTCCAGCCCAAGGCCGGAGTAGCCCCCGGTGACGATCGCCAGCTTCCCGGACAGATCGATGCCTTGGAGCACGTCGTCCGCGGTGCTCCTGGCGCCGAAGCCCGACCCGATCTTGTGCTGTGGCGTTGTCATGTCCCCACGCTACGAATTGGAGCGCACTCCAGGTCAACCCGCATGGCGTAGGCCATGCGGAGGCGAGCTCGCCCCGCGCGGCGCCCGGCTGCCGGGGGTGTGTGCGGACCTCTCCGGCGCGCCCCCGGCCTCGGGCGTTGGCACTGGTTCTACAGGGGGAGGGCAGGGGCGAGGTGGGTGAGTTGAGTGAGAGCCTCGGTGAGGTCCGGGGCGTTGGGCGACAAGGGCTGGATGGCGACGTGGTCGGCGCCGGCGTCCAGGTGGGCGCGGACCCGCTTGACGATGGCGTCCGCATCGCCCCAGGCCACGATCGCGTCTGCCAGGCGGTCGCTGCCCCCGTCGGCGAAGTCGGCGTCCGTGAAGCCCAGCGTGCGCAGGTTGTTGAGGTAGTTGGGCAGGGTCAGGTAGTAGGCCATGTGGGTGCGGGCGATCTCGCGGGCGCGGGCCGGGTCGGACTCGAGGACGACCGCCTGCTCGGGGATCAGGAGGCGGCCGGGGCCGAGGATGCGGCGAGCCTGGGCGGTGTGCTCCGGCGGCACGAAGTAGGAGTGGGCACCGGCCGCCCGCTCCCGGGAGAGCTCCAACATCTTCGGGCGGAGCGCCGCCAGGATCCTCGGAGGGCCGGCCGCGGGGAGGCTCTGCGCGGCCTCATCCATGGCGTCGAGATAGGCCCGCATCGTGGTCAGCGGCTTGCCGTAGTCGTGGCCGCGCTGGCCCACCAGAGGGGCGTGGCTGACGCCGATGCCCAGCAGGAAGCGGCCTGGGTAGCCATCGGCCAGCGTGACACCCGCCGCCGTCATGGTCATGGCGTCGCGAGCCCAGAGGTTGGCGATGCCGGTGCCGACGGCGATGCGCTCGGTGGCGGCCAGCACGATGGCCGCCACCGTGAACGGCTCCTTGCTGCCCCAGCCCTCGTTGACCCAGACGGTGCCGTAACCCAGCTCCTCGATCCGGGCCGCCGCCCGCCGCGCCTCCTCGGCGGGGGCCTTGCCGATCAGGGGGTGCCAGACTCCGACGCGGCCGATGTCCACGGTCGCTCCCCTCGCGTAGGATGTTCGATCGAGATGGAACACTACACGAGTGTTCGACCGACGTCGAACAGGGCACGCGCCCTCACGCACACTTCTCCCCTCGAGGTCTCGCTCCAGGCCGCCCTCGACGCCCTCGGCGACTCCGTACGCCGCCGCATCGTCCGCGAGCTCGCCGGTGTGCCCGACTGGACCCGCCCCTGCGGGACGTTCGCCCACCTGCCGGTGGCCAAGTCCACGCTCAGCCACCACTTCGCCGTCCTGCGCAACGTCGGCCTGCTGGAGCAGCGCGACGAGGGCAGCCGCAGGCTCAACCGGCTCAGGAGGGCGGAGTTCGATGAACGGTTCCCCGGGCTGCTTGCGCTGGTTCTGAGTGAGGAGCCGCTCCCCGATGAGTGACCCGAGCGACCGCCCCGCCGCGCGCGTCGTGTGCCTGGACCGGGACGGCAGGGTGCTGCTGATGCACTGGTACGACCGCGTCAGCCGCACCGACGTGTGGGAGCCGCCGGGCGGCGGGATCGACCCCGGCGAGACCCCGCTGGAGGCGGCCAGGCGGGAACTGGCCGAGGAGACCGGGCTGCCCGGCGAGGCCGTCCTGGACCGCTACGTCCAGGTCGAGCGGGATTTCACCTGGCTGGGCGTCCATTACGTCAAGACTGAGCCCTTCTACCTGGCCAGGTTCGGCACACCCCGCCCGGCGGTCGATCCGGGTGAGCTTACAGAGGAGGAGCGTCAGGCGTACCTCGGCTACGAGTGGGCCGAGGAGCTGCCCGAGGCGGTCGACCCGCCGGAGCTGGCGAAGGTCGTCGAGCGGCTCACCCGAGATCGAGGGTGAGGCCGCCGGAGGCGACGGACAGCGGGCCGCCGTAGGAGCGGGCGGCCGCCGCGAGCGCGGGCTCCGCCGGAGTGTCCGGCCACAGGTGGGTGAGCAGCAGCCGCGCCGCTCCGGCCGATGACGCGGTACGCCCTGCGTCCAGCGCACTGGACAGGTAAGGCGCGTCCTCGTCGGGCACCCGTTGGGGGTATGTCGCCTCCGCCACCAGCAAGTCGGCGTCCTTGGCAAGGGAGAGCAACTCGGCCGACGGCCCCGTGTCCCCCGTGTACGCGATCACCCGCCCGCCGCCGCTCAGCCGCAGTCCCGCGTTGGGCACGTGATGCGGCAGATCGAAGACGTCCAGGCGGAAGGGCCCGATCTCGACCGGCGTGCCGTGACGGAGCTCCCGAGGGGAGAAGCTCCCCGCCAGCATGCGGCGGTTGTCCAGCGCGAGCACGGCGTCCAGCGCACCCGGCGGCGCGTGCACCGGCAGCGTCGCCGCCGGTACGCCGGCCAGGGCGCGGGCACGCAGCAGCGGGTTGAGGTCGGCGCAGTGATCCGGGTGGCCATGGCTGACCAGCACCGCGTCCACCTCGTCGGCCCTCATCCGCTCGAGCAGCCGCGGCAGGACGGCGTAGCCGGGATCGATGAGGACGCGGAAGCCTTCGTGCTCGAGCACGTATCCGCTGCACGCCTGACCGGCCGCGGGCCAGGCGCCGCACCCGCCCAGCACGGTGAATCTCATCAACCCCCCAGCTCGGCCAGCGTGGTCGCCATCAGCTCGCGCAACAACGCGCCCGCCAGCTTCTCGTGCGTGTGCTCCACGGACAGCCCTTTGGCCACGCGCTCCCGGTAGATCTCCCGCTCGCGCCCGTCGGTGTAGGGCAGCGCGGTCATGCCGACGACCACGGTGACCCGGGTGCCGCCCCGCGGCAGGACGGCGACGGCATGCGTACGCAGGCAGGTCTCGTCGGGCGCGCCGAACCAGCCGCACTTGATCCCAGCGTCGGCCGCCCCGAGCACCTCCCGCACGCCGAACGCCTGCTCCACGTCGACCTGCCGCATCCACCCAAGGACGGTCGCCGCGGCCGGATCGCCCGCGACGGCGCACTGGGCGAACGCCGCGTAGGCGGTGGCGACCTCGTCGGCGGCCACCTCGACGGAGCCGAACCGCGACGGGTCGCCGTTGGGCGGCGACCAGGCGACGCCCGTGCGCCGGCGGATGTCGTCGAGGATGACGCCGGGCCCGACGGCGAGCCAGAGGTTGAGGGTGTCGGCGTTGGAGGAGATGACGACGGCGGGTTCCGCGTGGCGGCGCCACCGGTCGGCGTCGGGGATGCGGTCCGCGCTCACCCATGCGTACAGAGGCTTGAGCAGTGAGGCACAGCGCAGCCGCGCCAGGCCGGATCTGACGCCGACCGTGCGGGCCGGCGGCCCGCCGTAGCCGCGCCTGATGCCGGCCGCCTGGACACCGGCACTGGAATCAAGGTCGTTGAGCAGCTCGTAGTACGCCACCCATCCACCGTAGACCTAAGGGCTCTCTCCCCAACGGCCTTCGTACCACTCCAGGCTCGGTGGGTCGCCGGGCAGCTCAGTCCGCCCCGGCGCACGCAGGCCGTCGAGCGCGATGGCCAGCAACCGCTGCTTGACGTGCTGGTGCTGTTCGCTGGGGGGTCCAGGGGCGGGGCGGCTGAACTGCTCGATGAGCAGGGAGACGTCGAGCATGGTCACGTCGTTCCTGAGCACACCGGCCTCGCGTGCCCGGGAGACCAGCCGATCGGCCAGCTCCGTGGCCTTCCGCGAGGTCCGCCACATCTCGTCGGTGACCTCGATGGTGCCCGCGACGGGCGCGAGCGCGCCGGATCTGAGACCCACGCAGGTGCGTACGTACAGCTCCAGACCGGCCCAGGGATCTTCGTCCGCGAGCCCCGCGTCGGCGGCCTCGACCACGCGTTCCATGGCGATCAGGCAGAGCCGCTGGAGCAGCTCCTCCTTGGTGCGGTAGCGGCGGTAGAGGCTGCCCATTCCCACGCCGGCCTGCTTGGCGATGGCCGACACCGGCGCGTCGAACCCTTGCGTGGTGAACACCTCGTGCGCGGCCTGCAGCAGCCGCAGATCGTTGCGTGCCGCCTCGGCCTGCCTGCCGCGTGTCGCCATGCCGTCCAGGATAGCCCTGTTGCGGAGCGATCCGCTCCGGTATAGATTTCGGAGCGGATCGCTCCGAATAAATGTGGAGGTATGTCATGCGTGCGGTGGTCTTGAGGCGGTACGGCGGGCCGGAGTCACTCGTAGTCGAGGAGGTGCCGGACCCCGTCGCCGGGCCGGGGCAGGTGCTGGTGGAGGTCGCGGTGGCGGGCGTCACGTTCGTGGAGACGCAGGTACGCGCCGACCGCGGACCGCGCCGGGCCGAGCTGCCCGCGATCCTGGGCAACGGGGTCGCGGGCACTGTGCTGGCGGTGGGCGAGGGCGTGGACGCGTCGCTGGTCGGCACGAGGGTGGTCAGCACGCTGGGCGGCTCCGGGGGTTACGCGGAGCTGGCGGTGGCGAGCGCCGGCGACCTGATCCCGGTGCCGGAGGGCCTGTCGCTGGAGACCGCGGTGGCGCTGCTGGCCGACGGGCGTACCGCCGTGGGCCTGGCCAGGGCCGCCGCGCCACAGCCCGGCGAGTGGGTGCTGGTGGAGGCCGCGGGCGGCGGCGTGGGCAGCCTGCTGGTGCAGCTGGCCCACACCGCCGGGGCACGCGTGATCGGCGCGGCGAGCAGCGCGGACAAGCGTGAGCTGGCCGCGAGCCTGGGCGCCGAGCTGACCGTCGACTACACCGACCCCGGCTGGACCGAGGTGGTACGCGCCGCGACCGGCGGCTTGGACGTCGTCTTCGACGGCGTGGGCGGCGAGCTCGGCGCGGCGGCCCAGGGCCTGCTCAAGGACGGAGGCCGCATCAGCGTGTACGGCATGGCAGGCGGACCCATGACCACTCCCGACCCACGCGTGACAGCCGTCCCCTGGCCTCAGACGGACCTGCGCGAGCTGTCGAGGGCAGCGCTGGCGGAGGCCGTGGCCGGCCGCCTGCGTCCCACGATCGGCGCCGTGCTCCCCCTGGAGTCTGCCGCCGATGCCCACGCGGCCATCGAGTCGCGCACGGTCACCGGCAAGACCCTGCTGCTGCCCGCACGGGCGCGGACCATCCTGGTCACCGGCGCGACCGGCAACCAGGGCGGGGCGGTGGCCCGTGAGCTGCTCGCCCGGGGCTGGTCGGTCCGCGCCCTGGTCCGCGACCCGGACTCCGCCCGCCTGCCCGCCGGCGTCTCACCGGTCCAAGGGGACCTGAACGACGCGGACTCCGTACGCACGGCCATGGCAGGCGTCCACGGCGTCTTCAGCATGCAGGCGTTCGCGTGGACGGAGGAAGAGCTGGCCAGAGAGGTCCGCCAGGGCACGACCATCGCCGACGCGACCAAGGAGCTCCACGTGGCACACCTGGTCTACAGCTCGGTCGGCGGCGCCGAACGCGACACCGGGATCGCTCACTTCGCGAGCAAGTTCGCCGTCGAACAGCACATCGCGGCTGCCGGCGTGCCCGCCACGATCCTGCGCCCGACCTTCTTCATGACGAACCTCCTCTTCTACGCCGACGCGCCCGACGGCGAGCGGATGATCGAACTGCCGTTCCTCCCTGGGCAGCGCATGCAGATGATCGCACCCGAGGACATCGCGTACTTCGCGGCCGAGGCGTTCGACCACCCGGCCGATTACGTGGGCCGGCGGCTGGAGATCGCCGGCGACGCCCCCACCGGGGACGAGATCGCCGAGGTGTACGAGCGGGTCACCGGCGTGGCCACCCGCTTCGCACCGCAACCAGCCGGCGGGGAGCGGATGTACGAGTGGTTCCAGGAGAGCGGCTACCAGGCCGACCTCGAGGCTCTCAGGAAGGAGCACCCGGGCCTCACGACGTTCGAGTCATTCCTCCAGAGCCACCTCTGACCGGCGTTCCCGGGCGCCTCAGAGACCGGACCTCGCCAGCGACAGGGCGAGCGCGACCGGCGCCAGGGCCACCAGCGCCACCGCCGCCGCCACCTTCCAGCCCCTGGCCAACCCCGCCTCCGTCACGAACGCCGCCACGGCCCCCGCCACCGCGAACGCCGCCCCCGCCGCGACGGCGTCCGCCATCTGGGACGTCCACGATGGCAGCGTCTCCCCGGCCAGCCTGAACGCCACCAGCGCCCCGGCCGCCACCACGGCCACCCGCCGCCCGGGCCGTACGTTCACCCGCTCCAGCACCAGCGCCGCCCCGGCGAGCAGTGCGAGCGAGATCACCACGACCACCCCCAGGGCCGGGACCAGGCACCCCCAGTCCTCGCAGCCCACGCCCGTCCAGGCCAGGCGGACGGTCGCCCACCACAGCACCCCCAGGGCCGCGCACACCACAGACGCCCGGCCCATTCGCCCCCTCATACCACCAATGTTCCCACCAGCCGAAGCCGTCCTGTCATGAGCGACCGGCCAGGCATCTACAGGCACTGTCAGGAGAACAGGCTCGCCCGGCGTTCATCGGCGTCGGCGTCGGCGTCGCGGCCCAGCGCGCGCAGGGCGATGGCCCGGTTGACGTAGAGATCCGGCTGCGGCTGCAGCTCGATGGCCCGGCTCAGGTCCTCGACCGCGCCCTCCAGATCCCCGGCCGTGTATCTCAGCACCGCCCGGTTCCCCCAGGCCGCCGCCAGCGTGGGCGCGCCCTCCACGGCCAGGTCCAGCGCCGTCCTGGCCTCGGCGAGCCGGCCGGCCGTCGTCTCCAGCTGGCCCAGGACCGTGAGCAGGTGCGGGTTGCCGGGCACCAGGGCGAGCCCGGCCGTGACGTCGGCCATGGCCTCCTCGTCCTGTCCCGTGGCGGCCAGGAGCCCCGCCCGGTTGATGTAGGCGTCCAGGTAGTCAGGGTCCAGCTCGATCACCCGGCCCAGGTCGGCGAGCGCGCCCCCGGTGTCGCCGCGCACGATCCGCAGCTCGGCCCGGTTGTAGTACGCCTCGGGCAGCGGCGGCCCGGCGCGCATGGCCCTCTCGTAGTCCGCCAGGGCCTCCTCGTGCTGCCCCAGTTTGAACAGCAGGTTGCCGCGTTCCAGGTAGTAGTCGGGGAAGGCGGGATCGATGGCGATCGCGGCCGCGTAGTCCTCCAGCGCCTCCTTGGCGTGCCCGAGCGCGGCCAGCAGCTGGGCCCGGTTGGCCAGCAGCACCATCCGGTGCAGCGGATGCCGCTCCCCCAGCTCACGCGCCAGCTCGATGGCCGACTCGACCAGCGACAACGCGGCGCCGAGCCGCCCGTGCCGCAGCTCGATCAAGGCCAGCCCGTTGCGGTCGAAGCCGAGCTTGAAGGCCCGCTCGGCGGGGTCGGGCAGGATGGTGGAGATGGCGATCGCCTCGTTGATCCAGCGCCTGGCCCTGGCGAGGTCGCGCCGCGCGGGGTCGGGGTGGCGGGCGTCGAGCATAGCGGTGCCGTACGCGCTGGCGGCGTGCATCGCCGGATCCTGGCTGACCGCGCGCACCCGGTCCCACAGCGCGCGGGCCTCCGCGGTACGGCCGAGCCCGCCGAGCGCGGTCGCGGTGCGCTGGGCGAAGGACCACCAGCGCGCCCCGCCCGGCTCTGTGCCGGCCATGCCGCGCTCCCCCAGCTCGACGACGGCGTGCAGGTAGCCCTCCCGCATGGAGCGATCCACCGTCGCCCACAGCTCGTCGGTGTCGCGGGTGTCGGGCGCGGGCTCGGGTCCGTCCGAGTACAGCATGATCTCCAGCGTGGCCGGCGGGATCCGCCGCACCATGACCTCGAGCAGCTCCAGGTCCGTCGGGTCGGCCTCGGCCACGTTGCACACGGCCAGCGTGCGCCCCGGGGACACGGCATTGCGGACGAACTCCGCGATCCCGTTGGCCAGCCGCAGCGTACGGCGGGGCGCCGGCACGAGGATGCGTTCGTCGTCGGTCAGTCGGCCGTCGATCGTGGCCCGCCCGGCCGGGACCAGATCGGCCAGCTCAGGTGCCGCCGCGAGGATCTCGATGTCATGGGCCCGCACCAGATCGCCGGATCGTTCCAGGGCCCGCGGCACCAGATGGCGTAACAGGGCCGCGGCGACCGTGTAAGGGCCGCGCGGCCGGCGATGCCCGTCTATCGGTGGCATCAGCAGCCGCGCGGCCCCCCAACTGGAAGGTGGTTCGCCCTGGACCCTGACGTGGGACCTCGCCGCAGTCACCCCTTGTGAATGACGCCGGAGGTTCCTGCGAGCCTCGCGGTTCCAGGCTTGCGGACGACGATGCGCTTCATGACGCGTACCTCTCCACTCGGGGGTGATTCCCTATTATTAGGGCACCCCTACGAATATCAAGGCTCGCGGTGAATAAGCCCGAGGCTCATGGATAAAAAGCAGTTGCCTTTTGATTGGATAATGTAACCTATTTGGACCGAAACCAGCGGAGCAATCCCGCGGTGCGCCTCTGGCCGGATTCTTCCATCAAGTCGCACAGGCAGCGACCCAGCAGCGTGACCGACCGGCAGCAACCGGGCCCCGGCAGGCTCTTGGCGCGGACGATCAGGGTGGCCCGCTCGATCAGCCGCTCCAGGCTGGGCTCACCACCACCCTTGAGCGAGCGGGTGTTCCAGGGGCACGACGCGACGTCCGCACATGCGCCCTTGGCGAGGTGCGGCACCGCCGCCCTCCTGTCGAGCCGGAGCGGATCCGCACGTTTGATCTTCAGGTCCGCCAGCGCCTTGGCGGCCGCCCGGGAGGCGACGCGAAGTTCGTGGTTCTTGCGCTTGCGTTCCGTTCCGAACGTGGCCGCCCGGGCCGGCAGCGCGAGTAGCATCGCCCCCGCCATCAGCCCGCCACCCACCAGCATGCTCAAGCCCACCTGCTCGTTGAACCAGATCACGGCGATCAGCGCCACCCAGAGGGGCTGCGACGACATCATGATCGCGCTCGGCACGGGAGGAACGTGCGCCTGCCCGTACGAGCGTGCCAGGAATCCCAGCGCGCACGAGACCACGGACAGATGCGCCAGGAGCAGCCAATCCGGCGCGCCGGCCGGCAGGGCGATCCCGTCGCGCGCTCCGAAGGCCCCCGTCAGCAGCCCGATGGTGAAGAGCTGGATCACGGTCAGCGCGTACGGGTGGAACGTGCCGCGCTTGGACAACTGGCCGAGCATGAGCGTGTGGCCGGCGTAGAGTCCGGCAGCGAAGAGCGTGGCCGCGAGCGCGAGCAGTGAGAACTCGTGCTCTCCCACCCCGCGCATCAGGGTGAACGCGGTCATGCCGGCCAGGGCCAGCACGACGCCTGCCCAGATCCGGCGCGGCACTCTGGACTTGAAGAGCAGGAGCGCCAGGATCGGCGTGATCACAACACTGCACCCGACGGCGAACCCCGACACGGCCGACGGCAGGCTTCCCAGCGCGATGGCCTGGGCGGTCTGCCCGACCCCGAACATGACCCCGAGAACGGCCCCGTTGATCCACGTGCCCCGTGAAAGCCCCCGAAAGCAGTTGGGCTTGATGAGGAGGAGCGTCAGCGCGGCGATCAAATAGCGCTCGGCGAGCAGGTCCTCTACTGGTAACCGGTCGATGAGATCCTTCATCAGTGGGAACGCCGACCCCCAAGCGGCGCTGACGAACAACAGAAGCACGGCTCCCAGGAGGGGGCGGGGAGCGGGCACGACTGTCATGCCCAGAAGCATCTCACTACTATTCGCAGCCGGTGATGTACAGGGCGCAGCCGGTGAGGTTCCTCTACCACTCGGAGTTAAGACCCTCACCCACGGGCTTGCACATCCATACCAGGAGAAGGCCTGAGCCGCTCATTTTCCACCATGGCCCATTAATGGGAAATGAGTTTCTTCCTGTGGGAAAAGCACCGCGAGGGAGTCACGCCGCCTGATTGGCGGCCATCGGCGGGGACGTCACGCCGGGGTATCCGGGGGCGGTCACCGGGAAAGACGGGAGTGCGGCCCCAGGAGGGGGTGGTGGGGCCGTACGGGAGTGCGGGGTCAATGCTCGAGGACGGCCGGCAGGACCAGGCGTTTCTCGCCGTAGACGACGATCAGGTCGCCCACGCGCTGCCTGGACAGCTCTCGCCAGCCTTGGCGCTCGTACAACGCGAGCGCGGCCTCCTGGTTGAGTGTCGTGTCTCCGACGACGCTGTGGAACCCGAGCTCCACCGCGCGCTGCTCGAGCGCGGCTAGCATGGCCGCGCCGAAGCCACGCCGCTGGAACCCGGGATGGACTCTCAACCGGCAGACCTCAGCGGTCGTGGTGTCCACTGGTTTCAGCCCGCCCATGGCGACGACCCGCGAGGACACCTCGCCCACGAGGAAGTCCCCGCCGCAGGCCAGGTAGATCTCCTGGATGCGCGGGAAGTCGTCGTCGTAGTAGACGCCGTCGCCGGGAACCAGGCCGACCTCCGCGAGACAGATCCGATGGAGCGCGAGGATGGTGTCCAGATCGGACCACCGATAGCGTCGGACCGTCAATTTCATGCACCAGCCCCTTTCATTAGGGTCTTGGGCCGCCGCAACGCGGCCCGGTACTCCGGCAGTCCTGGAGCGTTGGCGTCCTGCGCCGTAATCATCTGCTCCAGCGCCAGGGCCGGGCGCACGATGAAGTCGGTCAGGTATTCGTCCCCGACCAGCAACAGCGCCTTCGTCCCGATGGCGAGCGCCTCCTTGACGTCGCCGTCGATCAGGCGGCACTGCGCCTGATCGAGCCTGATCAGCGTCTGGTCCACGATGTGGTCCTCGTATTTGGTGAGGGCCTGGTCGAGAACCACCTCCGCCTCGATCGTCTGGCCGAGCTTGGTGAGCACGTCGCCCTGGTAGAAGTAGAGCTGCTTCTCGGTATAGCCGAAGGCGACGTCCTCCTGGTCCTCCTCGCGCATGTGCGAGAAGGCGTTCCTTGCCCGGGCCAGCGCGCGCTTGGCCTGGTCGACGACCTCCTTCTTGCTGTCGGCCCCCGACATCATGGCCAGTGCCCTCGCCTCGACGACCGGCGCCATGGCCTGGGCGGGGCACGGTGTCGAGCCGGCCAGGTCGCGGCTCTTCTTGGCCAGATGCAGTGCCTCGCGGGCGTCGCCGAAGTAGAGGGGGACGAGCGACTCACGGGCGCACACCCACGCGCGCAACGCGCGATCGCCCGTCTCGTCGGCCGCCGTGCGCCCGGTGCGGAAGAACGCCCGCGCCAATCGATGATCGCCGAGGTTGATCAGGATCATGCCGCTCAGCCCGGCCAACTGAGCGGCCATCCTGCACAGGCGCTCGGCCAGGTCCGTCGGCTGGCGGCGGGCCATGGCCGCGCGCACGGCGCTGAGCTCCAGCAGCACGTCGCACAGCAGCCGCAGCGGGGCCGTCGTGGTGTATTGGCGACCGAAACTGCTCGTCGCCTCCTCCCACTGGTCCAGCATCGCCGCCGACACGGTGGCCGACACGAGGGTCTCGTCCATCCGGCGCCTGATGCCCTCGCAGGCGCCGAGCACCGGGCCGTCGAGCTCCGCGAGGGAGGTGTCGACGTTGAGCAGATTTAAGAGCATGCGGCGGAGGATGTTCTCATCCTCCTGAGCGTCCGGGTCGGGCGGCATCGGATGGATCACCAGCTCGCGCTCCATCGGCAACAACGGGGCGCGTTCCTTCGCCTCCCCGCCCAGTAGAGCGGGCATCCGATGGCCGTGGCCGCAGATGCACGGCCCGTCGTAGCCGAGCGCGGCCGGCTCGACGCGGTAGACGGTGCACAGGTAGTGCAGGTATTCGGGCCCGGGGCGCTTGAGCCCGCTCTCGTACGCCGACAAAAGCGTCTCGCCGATCCCCGGCATCGGCTTCTTGTCACGCTCGAACAGGGCTCTGACCTGCTCGATGACGTCGGCCAGCGCGATCCCGTGGGAGAGCCGGTGCGCCTTGATGCGGGTCGTGCTGAATTGGGTCGTGCACGCCTCATGGATCTCATCGGCTATCTGGGCCGACGTGCGCCCGGCGGCCAGGCCTCTGGCCCGGACCTGTCGCGCGATCTCCGTCTCCCGGTGCTGCCTGCCGGTCATCCCGGCCCCTCTCAACGCATGTCTCGACCGGTCCACAACTGGTGACTGATCGTAGTCGCCATGTTGCTCTGCGCCTACCCATGACTATGAAGCAATGAGGGCGGCTTGGAAACGCCCACTCGCAAGATTACGGTTAAGGATCGTCCTCCGAGGGGCTGTTTCTTACAACCCATGAGGGAAAAGCAACTCCCTGTAGCCAAGAACCACGCGTTGCATCCGCCGCCGACATGAGACATCTTTGGCCCACCAGCAGCGATTCGTAGGGAGGACGAGAACGGTGGGGGACGACGACTTCGAGCTATTGGACCGTCTCGTGGCCGAACTCGGCGCGCTCGGGTTGCTCGCACGAGTGGTCAGTGCGCAGAGCGGACGCCGGTTCGTACGGGTGATCAACCCGAACGCGACCAGCCTGTCCGAGAACGTCACCTGTCGGCCGACGGCCGTGTCCGACATCCCGGACTGGTGGTACTGCTGGTCCTGGGGCGAGCGGATGCACACGGCCGACGACCCGGCCGGTGCGGCGACGAAGGTCGCCCGCGTGCTCGCCGCGGTGGGGGAGTGACGACGCGGTGATCCGGGTGGAGCGCAGCCACCGCGGCTCACCGTACCCACGGCGGCCATGCGGAGCCGGCGGGGTGACCGGTGCGGAGGGTCCCGGTATGCCGGGGCCCTGGTCACTCCGCCGGTTCCGAGTTCAATCGCGTCACCTCCCGTACGGCTCGCACCCGTACGCACGAAGCCACCCGACCGGTCCGCCGGGCGGGTGTTCGGGGGATCCCTCCCGGAACCGGCGCGGGACATGCTTCCGGGTGTGTGTCCTGCTCCGAGCCGTCCGTCACCGGAGCGTCGGCTCTCTCCCTCCGCGGCCCAGAGAGCAGGCGACCCCGTCTTCCCCGGCGTGATGTGACGGCGGGCGGTTCAGCCGACGGTATTTTGGATCGAGTTCGAAACGGTCCAAGCAGCCGGACCGAACCGCTTCCGGAGGGGGATCCACTCAAGTGTTACTGCTGGTGACACCGTCGCCACAGCCCGAGTCGACGCCATCAGGCCTTCCCGACATGGACACAGTGGCTCAGCAGATGGCCACGACCTGCACAAACGACCCGCTTTGCTCTAGCCTGGTCGGGATGTTTGGGAATGCGCCTTGGGCGGGGTTGGTGTCGAGTGCGATCGTGATCGTGCTGATCGTCGTGCTCGCGTTCGTGATCCGCAAGATCGCCCACCGGGTGATCGCGCGGGTGGTCAGTCGCGCGGCGACAGGTGGCTCGCTCACGAACAGATTCCGCAGGGGCGCCGCGCCCGACGGCCTCGACGCGCTGCTGCACGAGCGGCGCAAGCAGCGGGCCGAGACGATGGGGTCGGTGCTCAAGCACGTCGCCTCGATCGTCATCATGGGCACCGCGGCGTTGACCGTGCTCGAGCGGCTCACCGTCCCGATCGCGCCACTGCTGACCAGCGTCGGCATTCTCGGCGTGGCCATCGGCTTCGGTGCGCAGGAGCTGGTCAAGGACTTCATCGCGGGCATGTTCATGTTGCTGGAGGACCAATACGGCGTCGGCGACGTGATCGACGTGGGCCCCGCCGTGGGCACGGTCGAGGCCGTGACGCTGCGCGTCACCAGGCTGCGCGACGTGGACGGCCGGGTCTGGTACGTGCGAAACGGCACGATCACCAGGGTCGGCAACGAGTCGCAGGGCTGGTCGCGGGCGTACATGGACGTCCCGGTGGCCTACGACGCCGACATCGTGGGCGTGCGGGTGCTGCTGGAGCACGTGGCGGAGGAGGTCTGGGCCGACCCCGAGCTACGCGAGGCCAAGATCGTGGAGCAGCCGAAGGTGTTCGGCGTGGAACAGCTGTCGGACAGCTCGCTGGTGTTCCGCATCACCGTCAAGACATTGCCGTCCGCGCAGCCGGAGGTGGCCAGGGAGCTCAGGCTCAGGGTCAAGGCCGCGCTGGACTCCGCGGGCATCACCATGGTCGCCACGGCATAAGCTGATGAGCGTGACTGAGACCTCCTTCTACGACGCCGTCGGAGGCGAGGAGACCTTCCGCCGCCTCGTGCACCGCTTCTACGAGGGGGTCGCCGAAGACCCGGTGCTGCGGCCGCTCTACCCGGAGCCCGACCTGACGGGCGCCGAAGAGCGGCTGCGGGGCTTCCTGATCCAATACTGGGGCGGCCCCAAGACCTACAGCGAGGAGCGGGGCCACCCGCGGCTGCGCATGCGGCACATGCCGTTCGTGATCGGCGAGCCCGAGCGGGAAGCCTGGCTGCGGCACATGCGGGACGCGGTCGACTCGCTCGATCTCCCGGACGAGTTGGAGACCAAGCTCTGGGACTATCTGGTCTACGCGGCCCACAGCCTGGTGAACTCACCCGCATAACGGGGCATGAGACGCCACATGGATATCCCCTGGTGGCGTGATGCCGTCGTCTACGAGATCTATGTTCGCAGCTTCGCCGACGCCTCGGGAGACGGCGTCGGCGACCTGGCCGGGGTGCGGGAACACCTGCCGTACCTGCGACGGCTGGGGGTCGACGCCATCTGGCTGACGCCGTTCTACCCCTCCCCGATGGCCGACGGGGGCTACGACGTGAGCGACTATCGCGGCGTCGATCCGCTGTTCGGCTCGCTGGCCGGCTTCGATGCGCTGGTCGCCGACGCGCACGGGCTCGGGCTCAAGGTGCTGGTGGACATCGTGCCCAACCACAGCTCCGCCGAGCACCCCTGGTTTCAGGCGGCGCTGCGCGGTGAGGGCCGCGACCGGTACATCTTCCGCGACACGATCAACAACTGGCAGTCCACCTTCAGCGGGCCTGCCTGGACGCAGGTGGCGGACGGCCAGTACTACCTGCATCTGTTCGCTCCCGGGCAGCCCGACTTCAACTGGCGCAATCCCGAGGTGCACCGGGAGTTCCTGGACATCCTGCGGTTCTGGCTGGACCGGGGCGTGGACGGGTTCCGCATCGACGTGGCCATGGGCCTGTACAAGGCGGCGGGCCTGCCGGACGTGGGCGACCAGTCGTTCAAGGCGGTTTCCCCGGTGTGGGGGCAGCCGGAGGTGCACAACGTCTACCGCGACTGGCGACGGCTGCTCGACAGCTATCCGGGCGAGCGCATGGCCGTGGGCGAGGTGTGGACCGACAGCCTCGAGGACCTCGCCCTCTACGTGCGTCCTGAGGAGTTGCAGCAGAGCTTCAACTTCGCCTGGCTGCAGGCGCCGTGGTCGCCGACGGCGTTCAAGAAGGTCATCGACGACACGCTCGGGACCGTACCGTTCGCGACCTGGGTGCTGTCCAACCACGACGTCGTACGGCACCGCACCCGCTACGGGACGGCCGACCCCGGCACCGGCCTCGCGCGGGCCAGGGCGGCGCTGCTGACCATGCTGGCCCTGCCCGGTTCCGCCTACCTCTACCAGGGCGAGGAGCTGGGTCTGCCCGAGGTGACCGACCTGCCCGCCGAGGCCAGGCAGGACCCGGTGTTCTTCCAGTCTGAGGGCAAGCTGCCCGGGCGCGACGGGTGCCGGGTGCCGATCCCGTGGACGGTGGACACGCCCTCGTACGGGTTCTCGCCGGGCGGGGTGGAGCCGTGGCTGCCGCAGCCGGCGACGTTCGCTGAGCTGAGCGTCGAGAAGCAGGAGGGTGACACCGACTCGACGCTGGAGTTCTACCGCCGGGCTCTGGCCTGCCGCCGCGGCCTGGTGAGGGAGATTCCTTATACGTTGGAGTGGAAGGAGTCTCCCGAGGGTGCACTTTTCTTTACCCGCGGCCCGTTGATCTGCGCGATCAACTGCGGCACCCGGCCGGTACGCCTGCCCGAGCACGACACCGTGCTGTTGGCGAGCGGTCCGCTCAAGCGGGACCTGCTGCCGCCGGACACGGCGGTGTGGTTGTCGTCATAAGCCCTTCGGGCGCTCGCCGCGAACGGGGACGACAGGCACGGAGAGCAGCGTGCACACCAGCCCCGCCGCGAAGCCCGCCCAGAACCCGGCGCTCACCATCAGCACCCCGGCCAGCGGCGTGGCGACCAGGGAGACGGAGTTCTGGACGGTGTTGTGGGTGCCGAGCACCCTGCCCGCCCACACCGGGCCGGCGAGCTCGCCCGCCGCCAGGTAGGCGAGCCCGTTGCCGGCCACGGTCATCACCGCGGCCAGCGCGAGCATCGCGGGCCCCAGCCAGGTGCGCGTGAGCGTGCCGCCGGCCAGCAGCGCCAGCACGCCGACGTTGGCGAACGTGATCAGCAGCAGGGGCCGCATGCGCAGCCCGGTCCGGTCGGACCACCGCCCCACCGCGATGCGTACGACGGCCCCGACGATCGCCGCCACGCCGAATAACCGCCCGGCCGCCACGCTGTCCCAGCCGTAGAGCTCGACCAGGCAGCTCACGCCGTACGTGCTGACCACGATCTGCGGCACGACGTGCAGCGCGCTGGTGGCGTGCACCCGCCACAGTGCCGGCTGCCGGTACGGCGAGCCTGCCGGCGCCGTGTCGCGGCCGGCGATCTCGTGCGGCGGCTCGGCCAGGAAGATCGCGGCCAGCACGGCGGCGACCAGGCTCGTGCCCGCGCAGACCAGGAGCACGCCGGGCAGGCCGTGGGCCCGGGCGACGGGCGGCAGCGTGAACGCACCAACGGCCATGCCGAGCGTGAAGGAGACCTGGCGCAGGCCCATGGCGACGCCGCGTTCGGGAGGCTGGAACCAGCGCAGCACGATCCGTCCGCCGCCGACCATCGCGGCCGAGCCCGCCGCGCCGGCCAGGGCGAGCACCACGACCACCGCCCACGCCCGGTCGACGAACGCGACGGCGGCGAACAAGACGGCCGCCAACCCCACGCCGACGCCCAGGATCAGCCGCTCACCGTGTCGGTCGGCGAGCGCTCCCCAGGCGACAAGGGCGACCAGGATGCCGAAGGCCGGGGCGTTCGCCATGATTCCCGCCACCGGCAGCGACACACCAAAATGTCGCACGATTTCCGGCATGACTAGGGGCAGCGCGAACAACCCCAAGCTGACACTGGCATGGGCGTTGACGCCCAGTGCCAACATCCACCAGCGCCTCATAGGGAGAAACGTTTGAGGTAGGCCAGCTCACTCTCGCTGAGCCTGCGCGGGGCGGCCCGCTCGACGTCATAGGCGGCGATGACCGACATGGCGGTGACGTAGACCTGGTCGTCGTCGCGGATCTCGTAACGCAAGGTGAACCGTACCGGCCTTACCTCCTCCACCCAGGTCTCCACCCGCACGGGGTCGGGGCGGAAGCCGAGCGGGCGGCGGTAGTCGATCTCGTGCCGGGTCACGACCAGGCCCTTGAACGGCTCCTCACCCGCGTTGTGAAGGTCGATGGCGAACATGCCGAAGCGGGCGTCCTCCAGGTAGTCGAGGAAGCGCACGTTGTTCACGTGGCCTTGGGAGTCGATGTCGGCGAACCTCACCGTGCGAGGGTAGATGTGCCGCTGGGCCGGGGTACGTTCAACCACGTCCGCCACCGTACCGGGCCTACCCCCGCGACCCCGCCGCGGCCCATCCCGTCCGGCCTGCGTTCCTCACCACCCGACCCTCCAACCGCGGTGCTCACGGCCGGCCCACGGTCGCGGCGGCCGCCGGGTCGTGTCGGCGCTCAGCCGTCTTCGAGGACCTTGAGCGGGTCGAGGCGGCGGATCAGGGTCATGGCGGCCTCGATGACCTCCCGCGCCTCCTCCTCGGTGTCCGAGGTGGCGACCTCGCGTGCGGCCTCCCCGATGATGCTGGTCAGCACTACCACGGTGAACCTGTCGAGCGGATCCCCTCCGGCGCCCAGCAACACGGCGTTCTGGCGTACCCACTCCCGGCCCCTGGTCCGCCGGATCAGCTCGAACCCGGGCGGCCCGTCGCCGTCGATGAACAACCTGACGAGGTCCCGTCGCTCCCATGCCCCGTCCAGGTAGGCCCGGGCGCCCGCGATCAGCAGCTCCACCGGGTCCTCCACTCCGGCCTTCTTGGCGGCGGCCACGCTCGCCGACGACGCCTGCTCGTGCGCCGCCTGGTGGTCCTCGTAGAGTGCGAGGAACAGCTCGGTCTTGCCACCGAAGTGGTGGTAGAGGCTGCCGACGCTGGACCCGGCGCGGGCGACCACCTCAGAGACGCTGGAGTCGGCGAACCCATGCTCGCTGAAGACCTCGCGTGCCGCCTGCAGCATGCTCTTGCGGGTCTGCGCCGTACGGCTCCACTCCCACGAGGACTTACGTGCCATGCGCGAATCGTACCGCCGCCGAATTCTAGGATCCCGATCTTCACAACGTCGGGCGATGCTGCGAACCGCGTGACGTTTCCCAGCGTGACGCATGCCGGCAAGAGGATCATGAGACAAGGGCCGGCAAGTCCTCAGAGATCATCATGAACGGGCACCAGGCCCGTCGGCACGAGCGGAAGGACGACATTGAGCACCTTCTTCGACAAAGTCGCCTGGATCCACCTGGAGAACGGGAAGATCCTCAGCACTCGGTCGCGCGGCAAGGACGTGTACTATCTGCCCGGCGGCAAGCGGGAGGCGGGCGAGACCGACCTCGATACCCTGATCAGGGAGATCGACGAGGAGCTCGCCGTCGTCATCGTCCCGGCCAGCGCGGCACATTTCGGGACGTTCGAGGCGCAAGCCGACGGGCACGCTGACGGGGTCAACGTGCGGATGATCTGCTACACCGCCCGGCACCAGGGCACTCCGACGCCGAGCAGCGAGATCGACGAGGTGGTCTGGCTCACGTACGCCGACCGGGACCGCGTGGCCCCGGTCGATCAGATCGTTTTCGACCAGCTCCACCGGAGTGGCCGGCTCCTTTAACCTGCTATTCGATCTCGACGGGGACCTCGTAGATCTCCGTCGTCGGGTGCCCGGCCTGCTCGTGCACCCGCAGGACCGCCTCCTTGGACGGCCCGGTCGACAGGCAGAACACCTTGCCCGACTCCGGGTCGAGCCAGGAGTGCTCGAAGTGCACGCCTTCGGATGCCTCGATCTCCAGGTCGCGCTGGTGCTCCTCGCGCAGCTGCTCCATCGTCGCGCCGGCGAATCCGCTGTGTATGTCCATGAACTTCGCCATCGTGGATCCCTCCCCCTTGTGTGACCTTTCCCGGAAAGGGGGTCCAAATCGTTTCCATCGCCAGGGCAGCTCTCGTTCATCCGCCGACGAGCTTGCCGGCAGGAACGTCAGGACCCAGAGGACACCGGCGGCAAGCATGGACCACGCCCCACGCTCGCTGTCCAGCAGCGTCAGGACAATGGAGGTACTGAAGCACACCAACCCGAGCAGCCCGGTCACACCGATCCTGAACGACGAACGACGGTTGCCGGAGTGGATCACGTCATGGCGAACGCCGGCCCAGCCGAACGACCTCGACGGCGTGCCGTCCCTCCGGGCCGAGCTCGACGTAGAACGCCACACGATCGCCCTCGTCCAAGCTCTGGTACCCGCGAACGGGACGGTAAGAGACGCTGGGGGCCGGGGCCTCAAGGGCTGGGGACGCCGTTGCCGCTCCTGCCGCGGCCGGCCAGCACGTCCTCCAAGGTCGGACGCCAATCGGCTGCGTCCCACGGACCGGGCTGGGCGAGCTGGATCAAGACGCCGTGCGCCTCCTTCGGGTGCAGGAAAACCTCCTGCCAGCGCGGATCGGATCGGTCGAGCCCGTACAGGCGATAGCCGCGGGCGGTCAGCCGGGCCACGGCCGCGGTGAGGTCGTTGACGTGGAAGTTCAGGTGGTGGACGCCGCCCCGTGCCCGGGTGAGCTCGAAGAAGCTGTCGAAGAAGGTCGAGTCGGCCAGGGGCTCCATGAGCTCGACCTTGCTGCCGTTGGCGTACGAGAGTTGCAGCGTCCGGTAGCCGGCGGCCAGGTTGTCGCCGCCGCCTCCGAGGTGCCGGCCGCCGAGCAGGTCGCGGTAGATCGGCAGCAGGTCCCTGATCCGAGGCGCGGCCACGGCCGTGTGGTCGAAGGTCACCTCGAGGCCGTCCAGTTCCAGGTCCAACGCACGACTCCTCACTCCAGGCCAATCCTAGAATTTAATTCTAGCCGTTGGCCGGTCCGGAGTCCGACGCTGTGTGCGGCACGCTCGCCGCACACACGCCAACAGGCGTGTGAACGGGTCGCTCACACGCCTGTTGAATACGCGCGACTCAGTCGCGGTGCAGCTTCCGGTATGTCACCCGGTGCGGGCGCGCCGCGTCGGCGCCGAGGCGGTCGATCTTGTTCTTCTCGTAGTCGGCGAAGTTGCCCTCGAACCAGAACCAGTTGGAGCCTTCCTCCCACGCCAGGATGTGCGTGGCGATGCGGTCCAGGAACCACCGGTCGTGCGAGGTGATGACGGCGCAGCCCGGGAAGTCCAGCAGGGCGTTCTCCAGCGAAGACAGGGTCTCCGTGTCGAGGTCGTTGGTGGGCTCGTCGAGCAGCAGGACGTTGCCGCCCTGCTTGAGGGTGAGCGCCAGGTTGAGCCGGTTGCGCTCGCCGCCCGACAGCACGCCCGCCTTCTTCTGCTGGTCAGGGCCCTTGAAACCGAACGCCGCGATGTACGCCCGCGACGGCATCTCCACGTTGCCGACCTTCATGTGGTCGAGCCCGTCGGAGACGACCTCCCAGACGTTCTTGCTCGGGTCGATGCCGCCGCGGCTCTGGTCCGCGTACGAGATCTTGACCGTGTCACCGACCGTGATCGATCCCTTGTCGGGCGTCTCACTACCGGTGATCATGCGGAACAGCGTGGTCTTGCCGACGCCGTTGGGGCCGATGATGCCGACGATGCCGTTGCGGGGCAGGTCGAACGTCAGCCCCTCCATCAGCAGCCGGTCGCCGAAGCCCTTGGCGAGCTCGTCGGACTTGATCACCGTGGTGCCCAGGCGCGGGCCCGGCGGGATCTGGATCTCCTCGAAGTCCAGTTTGCGGTGCTTGTCCGCTTCGGCCGCCATCTCCTCGTACCGCTGGAGGCGGGCCTTGCTCTTGGTCTGGCGGGCCTTCGGGTTGGACCGGACCCACTCGAGCTCGTCCTCCAAGCGCTTCTTGCGCTTGACGTCCTTCTGCCCTTCGACCTTGAGCCGCTGGGCCTTGAGCTCCAGGTAGGTGGAGTAGTTGCCCTCGTAGGCATAGGCGCGGCCGCGGTCCAGCTCCAGGATCCAGCCGGCGACGTTGTCGAGGAAGTAGCGGTCGTGGGTGACGGCCAGCACGGTGCCGGCGTACTTCTCCAGGTGCTGCTCCAGCCACTGCACGCTCTCGGCGTCGAGGTGGTTGGTGGGCTCGTCGAGCAGCAGCAGATCGGGCCCCTCCAGCAGCAGCTTGCACAGCGCGACCCGGCGCCGCTCACCACCGGACAGCTTGGTCACCTCGGCGTCCGGCGGCGGGCACCGCAAAGCGTCCATCGCCTGCTCAAGCTGGCTGTCAAGCTCCCAAGCGTTACGGTGCTCCAGCTGATCCTGCAGCGTGCCCATCTCGTTCATCAGCTCGTCGCTGTAGTCGGTGGCCATCTGCTCGGCGATCTCGTTGAAGCGCTGGAGCATCGCCATCGTCTCGGCGACGCCCTCCTGCACGTTGCCGAGGACCGTCTTCTCCTCGTTCAACGGCGGCTCCTGCTGAAGCATGCCGACCGTGAAACCGGGCATGAGCCGGGCCTCGCCGTTGGACGGCTGCTCCAGGCCGGCCATCATCCGGAGCAGCGTCGACTTCCCGGTGCCGTTCGGCCCCAGGACACCGATCTTGGCTCCGGGCAGGAACGACAGCGTGACGTCGTCAAGGACAACCTTGTCGCCGTGCGCCTTGCGCACGCGCTGCATCGTGTAGATGTACTCCGGCATGCCCTCTAGCTTAGGGGCTCCCAACCCGGGCTTCCGCCGCTCCTCCCCAGGAGCGTCGCGGGCCCCAGGGAGGGCAATGCACGATGGCGTGTCTCCCCCTACGAGCACCACGCCACTGCTCGGCAGCACACGCGCTGCACATCGCGCCCCTACCGACGCCGCCCCTACCGGCCTGTGCTACGTCCGCCCATGACACCTGGCCGGATCTGTGCTGCAGGCGGCCAGGAGCTCTGTGGGGCAGGTGCCAGGGAGAACGCAGTCGCGATCAGGAGCGGTCCTCCGGGAGGATGCGGGGCGGGGATTGGACGGCTGGGATGCAGACGCGGTCGCGGCCCAGCTCCTTCGCCCGGTACAGCGCCAGGTCGGCGGCGGCCAGCAGATCGATCAACTCGTCGCCGTGGACGCTCATCAACGCGACGCCCGTCGAAATGGTGACCTTGACGAGGGTGTCATCGGCGGAGATGGCCATGTGTCCGATGCGGCTGCGCAGGCGTTCGGCGACCTGCCGGGCCTCGTGGATGTCGGCGCCGGGCAGCAGGACGACGAACTCCTCACCGCCGAAACGCCCCACCACGTCGTAGTCGCGCAGCTGGCTGCGCAACGTGGCCGCCACCCCGGCCAGGACCTGATCGCCGACCAGATGGCCGTGGGCGTCGTTGACGCGTTTGAAGTGGTCGATGTCGATGATCAGAAGCGCCAGGGCGTCACCGGTGCGACGGGCGCGGACGATCTCCGTGTCGGCCTCGCGTTGCCAGGCGGCGGCGTTCAGCAAGCCGGTCTTCGCGTCCGTACGTGCCGCCGCCTGGAGCTGGGCGTGCAGGAGGCTGCGTTGCAGGAGCACCACCGGCGGCAAGGCCAGCAGCAGCAGGGCGAGGTTGAGGCCGCAGGCGATCGAGACCGTGACTCCCAGGCACAGCTCCACGATGTCCAGCAGCAAGCTCTCCCGGTCCCACAACACCTCCCGCCAGGTGATGTCCGGGTTGGCCATGTGGGCGGCGATGGCGATGAGCGCGATGTTGAGCAACGAGAAGAGCACGGCGGCCGCCACCGCGTACATGATCGGCGGGCCACTGCCACGGGACAACGCCAGCGGGTCCCGGACGAACCAGTGGAACAGGACGGACGCCGTACACCCAGCCAGGCCGATGGCAGCCGCGCTGAACACCCGGCGGTGGAGCACCGTGGCCCGGACTCGCACCTGCAGCAGGACCTGCAGCACGATGGGCGCGAACAGCGCGTAGACGGGGGGCAAGAGCAAGGCCACCGGCAGCCACCAGGCTGACAGCAGGTCCCGCGAGACCCCGGCGGGCATCCCCAGGCGCCTGGTGGCCTCGATGCAGACCACACCACACCCCATGAGGGCGGCAAACGTGCCCACATCCGGCCACCTGACCTCGGTGCTGGACGCGAACACCATGATCGCGACGAGATCGAGAGCGACTATCGCGCACAAGTAGATCACGAGTGGGCGGCGTTGCCCAAGCAATGGCCAGCGGCTGACCAGTGTTGACACACCGTTGCGAGACTTTATCGAGGCGTGACTAGTCGCCGCCATCTCGTCTCCTCCCTGACTAACGATGTGTAACACAATAATTGCGGAGTGTGCGCTGCGCGATGGGAACCGATACGTTGACAGACACCACACCTGCTCAATCCGGGAGCGGGCCGTGCTGGAAAGGAGCAGCCATGGTGCGGGGCGTGACTTGGACCTGACAGATGTGCTCGCGATCTGACGCGGGTCACACACAGGTCAACACCATCGGCCGCCCTCGGGGCGATCAACGGATACGGCCGGTGCCCCCTCCCCCTCCCTCCCCTCCTCAGCCGACTCCGGCTGCGCGCACCACCAACGCCGCCGACGACTTAGCACCATTCACCACACCCGGGCCTCCAACCCTCCGGTCCCCTCCAGCCCTCCGGACGCCTGCGGCACTTTCACTCCCTCAGCACTCGGGCCCTCTGCGGCACTCGCGCCCCCTGTCGCCCCTTCCGGGCCCCTCCAGCCCACCGGCCATCCGGCCCCAACAGCCCCCTCCGGCCAGGCCATTGGCCCGTGTGGCTCGTTCGACCGCTGTGGTGTCCCCCTCTGCGCTCTTCCTCCGCCACGCTCGTCGCCCCTGGTTTCGTCGCCCGGTTCAGCGCTTCGGGCACGAAGGGACAGCTCCGGAACGCCGCCCTGTGCAGGGAGCACCGGTAAGGCGGACCGGCGCCCCCTGCCGGCTCGGGTTTTCTACGCGGCCGCACGCTCCTCCGTCGTCGGCGGCTCGGCGATCTGGCCTTCCTCATCTCCGGCGTCATCGTTTGCGCTCTCCGGCCCCAGCACACGGACGGTGTGGCTTTCGGTGGGCGCGGAGCCGGGGCGCGGGAGGGAGCGGAGGGTTCGGGAGCCCATGGCCCAGTCCTGGGTTTCCTCGTCGAGGCGGTCGCGCATTTCCTTGCTCATCGAGGCGGCCATGCCGGCGCCCCGCTCCGGCTTGGTGAAGACGCCGGTGCCCCAGCGCAGGTCGTGGCCCACCGCGCTGGCCTCAATCTCGGGCATGAAACGGCGGTCGCCTTCTGTGCCGAACTCGCGGATGCGGAGCCTGCCCGACACCACCACAGGCTGCCCCGCCCGTACGGACGTGGCGACGTTTTCTCCCAAGGCGCGCCAGCAGCGGACGGTGAAGCAGACCCGCTCCCCGTCCGTCCACTGGCCTGTCTTCTTGTCGAAGTAACGGTGCGAAGTGAGCACCTTCAGCGAGGTGACCCTGAGGCCGTCATCGAAGGTGTATTGCCGGGGCTCTGCTGCGACGTTGCCGGTGAGCGTGATGTAGATGTCGTTCATCCCGTGCCTCCCATGCGGCGGGCGGACTGCCCGCGACCTGGGACTACGGTGCCGTGAGAGAGTGGGGGCGGGGGTGGGCGAACGGGATTCTGTGGATGAGGGCGTGGGGCGGGTTGAGCCTGTGGATACAACCCGTCTCAGCCGGACAGATCGCGCAGGGCCGTGTAGAAGGCGTGGTGGCGGGATAGTTCGCGTTCGACGGGCTCCACGACCATCGTCGCCGACACGGCGGCGACCCGGCGCCTCATCTCGCGCTCAAGCCGTTCACGCTCCCGCGACGCCCCCAGCTCCACGAAGTTGCGGGACGCGATGCCCGACAGCGCGCCCAGCCCGAGCACCGAAGCCATCATGAGCGCCACCCACGGCCACGCCGCGCTGTCGCCCAGCAGCTCCAGCCCCGCAGGCAGCCGGCCGGGCATGATCAGGCCGACCGCCAGCCAGGCCGTCCCGGCCAGGAACGCCGCCACCAGGAAGTACTGCCACACCTTGAGCAGCCGCCACCACCCCGGCACCCGATCGAGCTGCGGCGCCACCTCCGTGAGGTCCTCGGTCAGGGCCTTCGGCAGCTGGCCCGCGTGGGACCTGGCCGCCTGGTGCACGGCCGTACGCCACACCGGGTGCGTGCCCACGGACAGCCCGTCGGCCAGCGCGTGCACGGCGTTGGCCACCTCGGCCGACTGGGCGCTGACCGAGCCCGCCGTGATGCCGCGGATCTCATCCCCCACGTCCTCAAGACGCAGGCTCTTCAACGGGTCGGAGCGGAACTTGTCGATCCACCGTAGATACGGCCACCCGACCCACTGGCTGGACCGCTCCGCGTAGACGTTCTCCATGGCCTCGCCCACGGCCGGCACGCCCACCGCGTCGCACAACGCGTCCGTCAGCCCCATCCTGCGGGCCTCGTCGACCGACGACGGCACGGTCAGGGCCTCGCCCAGCGGCATGGCCTCGGCCAACCGCTGCTCCAGACGGTGCAGGTCCGCCTCGAGCTTCTGGATGGCGGCACGCCGGCGGGCGACGGCGGTCGCGATGACACTCTTGAGGCTCTCGATGCCGCGCCCGCTGACCGACGAGGTGGGTACGACGCTCGGATGCTCGACGCCCTCGCGGCGCAGCAGGTCGTTGAGGTCGATGACCAGCTCGGCCAGCTCTTCGGTCGTGAGCCTGTCGGCCTGGTTGAGCGCGAACACCGTCACCGCGTCATGCCCCGCCAACTCCGTCACGTAGCGGCGGTGTGTGGAGGCGTCGGCGTACTTCTGCGGGTCCAGCACCCACACCACCAGGTCGGCCAGCCCGATGAGCCGGTCGGCCTCGGTGTCGGTCAGCGCCCTGATCGAGTCGTGGTCGGGCAGGTCCAGCAGGATGAGCCCGTGGAGCTGGCTGTCACCCTTGTCCAGCGCGCTGGCCCGGGAGAAGCGGTGTCGCCACTGGATCTGCAGCCAGTCGAGCAGCGGCGCCGCGCCCTCCAGCCCCCACACGCAGGCGTGCGTACGGGCCGTCGTCGGCCGGCGTACGCCGGTGGGCGACAGCTCCAGCCCGGAGATCGCGTTGAACAGCGACGACTTCCCGCTGCCCGTGCCGCCCGCGAGGGCGACGACGGTGTGCTCGGACGACAGCTTGAGGCGTTCTCCGGCCCGCTGCAGCAGCGCGTTGGTCTCGTTGAGCAGCTTCCTGTCGAGCCGCCCCGGGCCCAGCTCCACCACCTTGGTGAGCGCGGTCAGCCGCGCGGCGAGGCCCGGCCTGGTGGTCATGGTGGTCATCGAGCGACCTCAAGGTTGTACGTTGCCTGGTAAAGCCGAGTCGCGACGGACTCGTCGGGAATGCCCGCAGAATCGAGCGCCTGCGCGTAACGCAGAGCTTCCTGGTCGAACAGCATGCCGATCCTGGCCCGCAGGTCGCTCAGCGCCTTGGCGCCGATGCCGCGCAGCGACTCCGCGCCGAGCAGGGCGTTGACCAGCCGATGCGGCACTCCTTCGCCATTGCTGCCATGGAACATCGCGACCATGAAGATCAGTGACAGCGAGTCGGGATCGAACGACACCAGCTTCGACACCGACCGCTTGGCCACACCCTCCGTCCGTACGAGCTCGCTCAGGTGTTCCTGCCAGGACGCGATGGCCCTGCTGGTGTGCCGTACGAGATCGTCCGAAGGCCTGTCGAGGCCCTCGCCGAACTTGGCGCCCAGGTCCGAACGGTGCCGCCAGCGCGCGACCACCTCCTCGGCGGCGCGGTTGGCGGCGGCCACGATCACCGACTCCAGGCCGGTGCGGATCGCCGCCTTGAACGCCAGCACCCGTTCGGGCGCCTGCCTGGCGGCCCTGCCGCGCTTGCGCAGCCGCAGCGAGCGCATCAGATCGCCGGAGCCGGCGAAGTCCTGCCAGCGGGCCAGCACCTCGCCGTGCAACAGCGAGCCGTTCTTCGACGCCTTGTCGATCGTGCTGAGCGCACTGAAGAAAGAGGCCTCCACGTCGCTGCGCAGCTCGGTCCTGAACGCGGCCTGCGCCTCCAGGTGCTTGGCCAGCGCCGGCACGCGGGTGCGGAAGCTGTCGAGCACGCCGTTGAGCGTCTCGCGTACGGCCTGGGCACGCCGTTCCTCGTCCACCGACAGCTCGGCCAGCCACAGCCGCAGGTCGGTGACCTCACTGTCGGGCAGCCTGCCGTCCTCGACCTTCGCCTCGTGGATCACGAACCTGTCGATCTCGCCCAGGCCGTATTCAGTGAGCATGCGGACGAAGTGCTTCAGCACCACGTCGGCGGACCTCTGCTGCACCCGCGACAACACGATGGCCAGGCGGGCGCCACGCTCCTTGGCCAGCTTCAGCAGGTTCCAGGCGGGGGCGTCGGCGTAGCGGGCCGCGGTGGTCACGAAGATCCACAGGTCGGCGGCGTCGAGCATGCGGTGCGCGACCTCGTGGTGCTCCTCGACCACCGAGTCGATGTCGGGGGTGTCGAGCAGCGCGACGCCCTGCGGGAGCTTCTCCGTCGCGACGATGACGAGGCCGTGCATTCCGGAGTTGGGGGCGGGCTTGTCGAGCCGCTGCAGGTTGCCGAGCAGCTCTCCTTCCGTGAACCAGTCGCGGTCCTCGGGGTGGCAGACCAGCACGGGGGTGCCGGTGGTCGGGCGGCGTACGCCGGTGCGTGAGACGTTGCGTTCGGCGAGGGAGTTGATCAGGGTGGACTTGCCCGCGCCCGTCGAGCCCGCGACCACGATGAGGGCGGGGGCGGTGCTGGTCTTGACCCGGGGCAGCACATAGTCCTCGAGCTGGGCCAGCAGGTCGGCCTGCGCTTGCCTGGCCTCCTCCGCGCCGGGCAGGTCCAGGCCGAAGCGAAGGTCGGCGACGCTTTCCCTTAACGTGCCGAGTGCCGCCGCGAGCGCCTCGGCCGCCTCCGCCGGCAACTCCTCGGTACGGGTCGCCGAGGCCCCGGCAGAGCCTTCATCGCCTTCGTCGGAGCCTTCGTGGCTGTCCGCGGCGGCCGGCGCGGCGGTTTGGTCCGAGGCTTCGTCGCGGGCTTCCTCGTCGCCCTCCCGCTGCTGCTCGGCGGCCTGAGTCCGCTCGCTTTCACGCTCGCCGGCTTCGAGCTCGTGGGCTTCGGGTCCCTCAGCGTCGTGTGACACATTCGCGGCGTCTGGCGCCCCGGCGTCAAGGGACTCGTCCGCGGCGTTCAGGAGGTCTTCGTCGGGCTTCTCGTCCGCCGGCCGGCTCTCGCCTGGTCCCTCGCTGGATGGCTCTACGGCGCGCGGCTCCTCGTCGGCCGTTTCCCCGGCAGACGGCTCCTCGCCGGGCGCCTCCGCATCGCCTGATGGCTCGTCAGACGGTCTCGCGTCCACCGGCTGCTCGGTGCTCAGCTGCTCATCGTCCGATTGCTCGGTGGCCGGTGCGGTCGCCGGCTCGTCACGGGCGGGCGTCTCAGGCTCGGAAGCGGACGGCGGCTCCGGCGCGGAACGACCGGCGGAAGTGGGCGGCGCCTCCGGCGCGGGGCGGCCGGTGCCGGTGGCGGGCCTTCGGGGTGCGAAAAAGTTCACGGTCTCGGCGGGCTTCTGGGCGCCGGAACGGTCGACGGCGGCCTCCCCCTCGGGGGGCTCACCAGGCGCGCCCGTCTCCTGGACCCTCGGCTCCACGCGGCCGGCCCGCCCATCACCGGCCAGCGGCTCCGGACGGCCGGCCCGCCCATCACCGGCCTGTGGCCCCGGGTGGTCGGCCCGCCCATCACCGGCCGGCGGGTCGGCCCGGCCGGGCCGACTCTCGTCGGGTGCCGGCTCCTCGCGGCCGGTCCAGCCGCCGGACGCGCGTGGGTCGTCGCCCCGCGCCGCCCTGGCGCCGCCGCCCGGGGCGAAGGCGTCGAATGTGTCGTCGTCGTCCCGCACCGGCCGGAAGCTCAACGTCTGCTCCCCCAGCGACTCCGGTCGTCCGTCATCCATGGCCGTGTTCACGGCAAGCGCTCCGCTCGAACCATCTCGACCTCCTGGCCGACCCTGACGACGTCGCCGACGATGACGATCGCCGGCGGCCGTATCCCAGCCGCGGACACGCGGTCGGCCACGGTGGAAAGCGAGGCGATGACCGCCCGCTGGGTCGGAAGGGTACCGTCCTGTACCACCATTACGGGAGTCTCCGGAGAACGTCCGTCGCGAAGGAGTGCCTCGGCCACCTTCGCCAGCCGCTCAACCGCCATCAGCAGCACCAGCGTGCCCTGGGAACGGGCCAGTGCGGGCCAGTCGACGGTCGACTTGGGATCGTCCGGCGCCACGTGCACGGAGATCACGTGAAACTCCTGGCTGACCCCGCGATGCGTCACCGGCACCCCGGCCGCCGCGGGCACCGCCACGGCGCTCGTGATGCCGGGCACGATCAGCACGGGGATGCCGGCCCGGGCGCAGGCGATCATCTCCTCGCCGCCCCGCCCGAACACGAAAGGATCGCCGCCCTTGAGCCGGACCACGAACTTGCCCTGCCTGGCCCGGTCCACGAGCAGCTCGTTGATCGTCTCCTGGGACAACGACCGGCCGTAGGGCACCTTGGCGGCGTCGACCAGCTCGACATCGGGCGCGAGCTCGTCGAGCAGGGCCCGGGGCGCCAGCCGGTCGGCGACCACCACGTCGGCCTGCGCCAGGAGCTGCCGCCCCCGCACGGTGATCAGGCCGGGGTCGCCTGGCCCGCCGCCGACCAGAGCCACGCCGACCGGTTTCGTACGGTTGCGCCGGGCCTCGACCGTGCCGTCACGCAGCGCCTCGACGACCGCGTCCCTGATGCCCGCCGCCCTACGCGGGTCGCCGCCCGCGGTGACGGCCACGCTGATCTCGTCGACCCGCCCCGAGGCGGGCGTCCAGGCGGCGGAGGCGTCCTTGTCGTCGGCCCGCACGCACCACACGCGCTTGGCCTCCGCCTCGGCGGCGACCGCGGTGTTGACAGACCTGTCATCGGTACAGGCCTGGACGAGCCAGGCCCCGTCGCAGTCGCCGACCTCGTACGGCCGGGCGTGCCAGGTGACCCGCCCAGCGGCGATCAGGTCGTCGAGCGCCGGGGTCACGCTCGGGGACACGACGGTGACCTCCGCACCGGCCTCTAGCAGCGCGGGGACGCGCCGCTGGGCGACGCGGCCGCCGCCCACGACGAGCACCCGGCGGCCGGAAAGCCGCAGGCCGAGGAGGTACGGACCCATGAGGGGAATCTCCCATTCGCGAAGGTTGTGTTAGGAGGTAAACCTACCGGCTCTCAATCCTTCATTTGCTGCGCATGGGTTAACGACCATCGAGAAGTGGCTGGCGAGGATCCCAGCGAGGCCCGCCCTCATCGTCCTTCCGGCGTCTGGCCATCGCTGACAGCGCCTCAAGGATAACCCGGTTCCCCAGGTACGCGGTGATGTCCGCATGATCATACGGCGGCGCCACCTCCACCAACTCCATCCCCGCCACGGGAAGCTCGTAGCAGATCCTGCGCACCGCGTCGAGGAGCTGCCTGGCCGTGAGCCCGCCCGGCTCGGGCGTGCCGGTGCCGGGCGCGTGCCCGGGGTCGCAGACGTCGATGTCGACGGACAAGAAGACCTTGTCGCATTCGTCGAGCGCGATCTGGAACGACTCCGTCAGCACCTCGTCGAGCCCGCGCGCCACGACCTCCGTCATCTCGTACGAGCGCATCTTCTGCCGCGCCATCCACTCCAGCGTGGCGGGCTCGGGCCAGTAGCCGCGCAGCCCGATCTGCAGGAACCTGTCACCGCGGATGGCGCCCGACTCGATGAGCCGTCGCATCGGCTGGCCGTGGCCGTACAGGTGATGCCCGAAGGTGTGGTCGCCGGTGTCGGCGTGCGCGTCGAAGTGGATCATCGACGTGCGTCCCGGCGCGTGCGCCCTGGCCGTGCCGCGCGCGTCGGGCAGCGCGACCGTGTGATCGCCGCCCAGCACCAGCGGGATCGCGCCCGAGGCGGCGATGCGATGCACGGCCTCCTCGATCGCGGCCAGCGAGCCCTCGACGTCGCCCGAATAGCACTCCACGTCACCGGCGTCGAGCACGCGCAGGTCCTTCAGCGCGTCCACACGCAGAGCCAGGCTCGGCCGCGACCCGTCGAACGGCAGGTAGCAGGCCTGGCGCAGGGCCTGCGGGCCGAACCTGGCGCCGGGCCGGTTGGAGGTGCCGCCGTCGAACGGAGCACCGATGATCACCACGTCGGCGTCCTCGTAGGTCGCCGGGTCTCCGACGTCGCAGCGGTCCACGCCCAAGAACGTGAAATCCGGGCCGTACATCGCGCCGTAACGGGACAAGACCCGCCCTCCCTTACTCCGGCTTCTCGGTCACGCCCGCCGAGTCGAACGTGGCCACGTCGTGCATGACCCGCACGGCTGCGCACACCATCGGATGGGCGAGCAGCCCGCCGGTGCCCTCGCCGAGCCGCATCTCCAGCTCCACCAGGGGGCGCAGCCCGAGATGGGTGAGCGCGGCGGCATGGCCGGGCTCGGCCGAGCGATGACCTGCGACGCAGTGGTCGGGCGCGGCCGGGTCCAGTGCGGCGGCCACAAGGGCGGCGGCGCCGGCGATGACGCCGTCGAGGATCACCGGGACGCGGGCCGCCGCGCCGCCCAGGATGAAGCCCGCGATGGCGGCGTGCTCGTACCCGCCGACGGCGGCCAGCGCGCGCAGCGCCTCGCTCGCGGACGACACGTCGGCCGGCAGTCCGTTCACCCGGAGGGACTCGCGTACGACGTCCACCTTGTGTGCGTACGTCTCGTCGTCGATCCCGGTGCCCCTGCCGGTCACCTCGGCCGGGTCCTTGCCGGTGAACACGGAGATCAGGGCGGCGGAGGCGGTGGTGTTGGCGATGCCCATGTCGCCGGTGATCAGGCAGCGGATCCCCGACGTCACCATGTCGCGGGCCAGAGAGATCCCGACCTCCAGCCCTCTCACGGCCTGGTCGACGGTCATGGCGGGGCCCCGCGACAGGTCGGCGGTGCCGTACCCGATCTTGTGCTTGATGAGGCTGGGCGCGTCGGGCAGGTCGGCGGCGACGCCGACGTCGACCACGGTTACGGCCACGCCGGCCTGGGCGGCGAAGGCGTTGGCGACCGCGCCTCCGGCCACGAAGTTGGCGACCATCTGCGCGGTGACCTCCTGCGGCCACGGAGAGACGCCGCGCGCGTGCACGCCGTGGTCGGCCGCGAAGATGGCCAGCGCCGCGGGGGCGGGCATGGGCGGCGGGCAGGCGCCCGCCGCGCCCGCGAGGCGGATCGCGATCTCCTCGAGCGCGCCGAGCGAGCCGCGGGGCTTGGTGAGGCGGTCCTGGTGAGCGCGGGCTTCGGCGACCGCCGCCGGATCGGCGGGGCGGATCGCGGCGAGCGTCTCAGCTAGCACGGCGTACCTCCACTGACGGGCCTTCGCGCGGGAAGGCGGAGGGGACGAGGTCGGAGGGCTTACGGGACGAGCTGGAGCGCTTCCTCGTATCGGTCGATCACGACGTCGGCCAGGGTCTCGCAGTCGCCGATCACCTCGGCGCAGCGGATGTCGAGATCGGGGTGTCCCGCACCGTACGCCAGCGCCTGGGCCCACACGCGCTCCAGCATGCCGCCCGCGAACAGCAGGTACGGCACCACGATCACGCGTTTGGCCCCCAGGCGGCGGCAGCGCTCGAGCCCGCCGGGCACCCCGGGAGGGGTGACCGACACGAACGCGGTCTCAACGGTCATGAAGTCGTAGGCGTGCGTCTCCCAGAACAACCTGGACACCCGGTGGATCTCGGCGTTGGCGGCCGCGTCCGTCGAGCCCTCGCCCACCAGGACGACCGCGGTCTCGCCCGGCTCCACGTGCAGGGACTCCTCGACAGGGGCGTCGACGGCACGCAGCCGGGGCCGGGCGCCTACGAGCTCGAGCGGGCGCTGTGGCCTGGAGATCTCGGCGGCGGCCTCGTTGAGCCGCTCGGCCAGCAGCGCGAGCACCCGGGGGTCGGGCCCGAGCGGGCGGCCGTAGTCGTACATCAGCGTGGGGTGCCGCTTCTGCTCCAGCTCCATGGCGGCGCCGAAGTCGTCGCTGAGCCGGCTGAGGCTCAGCGGCATCGCCACGAGGCGGTGGTGGCCCCTGGCGACGAGCGAGGCGACGGACTCGCTCAGCCGGGGCGTGGCCCGCTCCAGGTAGCCACCAGAGACGTCGGCGGCCGTCTGGTCGAGGCGGCAGCGGAGTCGGTGGACAAACCTGCCGAATTCGGCGGCGTAGGCATCATCGTGCGAGCCCTGCCCGATCAGCAGGAGCGGCGGCTTCATCGTGAGGGAATCTCCATTGCGATGGACAAAGTCACGAGAGGATAACCGATAGGCCCCGGTACGGAACAGGTCACGCTGTGTGCAAAGGTGTCGCGTGCACCACGAACACGGGCTCCGCGGCGGTCAGACGGTGCGAGCCGTCGGGGTTCAGCGTCAGCTTCGAGGCCAGGATCTGGGTGCCCTCACCCCGGTAGCCCTGCTCGCGCAGCCGCTCCAGCACGGCCGAGACCTGCTCGACCTTGGTGAGCGCACACACCAGCGAGCGCGGGCGGCGCGCCGCGCAGGCCACGACCACGTCCGCCCCGCCGCCACCCACGAACACCGCGTCCGGGTCCGGCAGCGGCTCCAGCGCCGGTGGCGCCTGTCCCCTGGTCAACGCCACCTTCACGCCGTGCTCGAGCACGTTCGCGCGCAACTTGGCGCAGGACTCCTCCTCGCGCTCGACGGCCACGACGGCCGCGCCCATCCTGGCGCACTCCACGGCGATCTCGCCGACGCCCGCGCCCACGTCCCACACCAGGTCACCGAGCCGGGGGCCCAGCTTGGCCAGGATGTATGCCCTGACCTCCGCCGGGAGTCTGCTCTCGAACGGCAGCGCCCACTCGGCGGGACCCGGCTGCGCCCCAGCCACCCAGATGGGCTCCTTGGGCTGGTGCAGCGGGTCGATCACGAGCACCACGTCGGGGTCCTTCCACGGCCGGGTCGTGGCCTCGCCCATGCGGCTGTGCGTGACCCGCTCGTCGGGACCGCCGAGATCCTCGCAGACGATCAGCGCGCGGGGCGTGGTGGGGGCGAGCTCCCTGGCGATGTCCCCGGGGCCTACGCCCGGCGCGACGAGCAGCGCGACCTTGGGATGGGCGCGGCAGGCGTTCACCGCCCGGTTGAGCTGGTGCGGGCCTGACGGGGCGACGACCAGGGCGTCCTCCCAATTGAGCCCGGCGCAGGCGAAAGCCCGCGTGACCAGCGACGTCGCGGGCAGCACCTCCGGTTTCAAGCCGTGCGCCCGCAGCGTACGCACGACGCCGAAGAAGCCGGGATCACCCTCCGCGATCACGACGGCGGGACCCTCACCGTGTTCGAGGTGGTCGTCGAGTGTCTCGAGCAGTGACTCGTCGGCCGCGGTCTGCGCCGTGAGCGTGAGCTGCCCGACAATGGCGTCGGGCCCCACGACAAGGCTCGCCTCGTGCAGCCGGTCCACCGCCTTGGCCGACAGCTCGGATCCGTCCCAGCCGACCACCGTGATCATCGCGCCTCACTCTCCTCAACCTCAAGGGTGACGCTTGCGGAGAGGTTTCACAAAGGGTGCAAGGGTCAGTCCGGTGTGCCCTCGGGCCAGGTCGGAGCGGCGAGCCTGGGGCGGAGAGCGGCAGCTTGCGTAACCAGCGGAGCCCCGTGCGAGCGCGACCATAGACACAGAGCGGCTGCCCGCCCTAGACGAGATCGGACGGGACGAGGCTGAAGACGACGAGGTCCTCGCCGGCGAGGCTGGCCCGGGCGACGCCCTCGCGGCTGAACCCCGCCTTCTCGGCCACCCGTTGGGACTCAGGGTTGCCGACGGCCACGCGCAGCTGGAGCCGGCGGAAGCCGTGGCACTCGAACAACCAGCGGGCGACCGCCAGCACGGCCTCGCCGGCGTAGCCGCGGCCGCGTGCCCACGGGGCGGTCATGTATCCGACCTCGGCGGTCCCGTTCGTCCAGTCGACGTCCCTGAGGTCCACGTTCACGGCGAACCGGCCGCTCTCCCCCGCTGCGTCTGATGGTCGCGCTCCCACGGGGCTCCGCTGGTCACCCAAGCTACCGCTCTCCGCCCCATGCTCGCGCTGCACGGCCGCCCAGCCGATGCCCGCGCCCCGCAGCCGGAGCCGCTCGACGTTCTCGATGAACGCCCGCGCGTGGTCCTCGGTGTATCCGCGCGGCACTCCCGTCCTGGCCTGGGTGAGCGGGTCCGCCGCGGTGGCGGCCAGGTCCGGCACGTCGGCCGGCTCGAGCGGGCGCAGCAGCAGCCGCTCGGTACGCAGCTCCGCCTTGGGCAGCGTGGGAGCCGGGCCTCGGCCGTCGCCACGCAGCAGGCCGAACACGACCAGGTCATGCGGGCCGTCGTCTTCCATGACCGCGGCGCGCAGCACGCCTTCCCAGGTGAAGCCCGCTTTCTGGGCGACGCGCAACGAGGCGGCGTTGTCCAGGTTGGCCGTCAGGTCGATCCTGCGCAGTTCGGTGGCCGCGAACACCCACTCGACGAGCCCGCGCACCGCCTCGGTGGCCAGGCCGCGGCCCCGGTAGAGGGGGTGCACGCCGTACCCGACCTCGGTCGTGCCCGCGCTCCACGAGGTCTTGAAGAGGCTGATGGCGCCCACCACGACCCCGTCGACGTCCGTCATGGCCAGATGGACGCCCTGCCCTGACGTGCGGAGCTCGTGCACGCCGTGCGCCAGCCACTGGGCGACGCCGGACACGTGGGAGGGGGCGCCGGGTGGGAGGAACTGGACGCCGGACTCCACGATCGATCGGATCCGGGCGGCGTCCTGAGGGCCGAACGGCCGCAGCGTGAGCCGGGCCGTCTCGATGCTGACGTCGGGATCGAACACGGTCGGCAGGGTACACAGTCGCGATGTTTGCCCACGAAAGCGGGGGTAGGGGCGCAGTTGAGAGGAGTGAGGGAACCATGGAACAACGTGGGAGCGACAAGCACGGACCCCGTCTGGACGACCAGCAGAAGCACGAGACCAAGGGCATGGTCCGCGGCGGCGGCACGACGCACGCCGAGGAATGGAAGGAGCCCGAGGACATGCCGGCGCCCGGCGAGCGGTCGGAGCAGTCGTACCCGCCCGGTCACGAGCCCGGCACCCCCGCCGGAATCACCCAACGAGGCGTCGACATCCGTAGCGACCTGGCCAAGTGGCTCAGCGACTGCAAGTGGCCCGCGTCGAAGGACGACCTGGTGCGCCACGCGGAGCGTGCGGGCGCGCCTGACCAGGTGACGGACATGGTCGGATCCCTCCCCGATCGCCGGTTCGCCAACGTGGCCGAGGTGGCGCAGGCACTGGGGCTCGGTCTGGAAAAGCGGAGGTGGTGACCGGTGCGGCTCGACTTCATCAGGCCGCTGTACGAGCGGCGCGGCCCGTACGCGTCGGTGTACCTGGGCGCCCTCACCGGGGCCGAGCGGGAGAAGCAGTGGCGCGCCATGCGCGACCAGCTCGACGGGGCCGACGCGGCGACGCTGGACGCGCTGGAGGCCGAGGCGAAGCATGCGGCGGCCGGGCGGGCCCTGTTCGCCACGCACGGTGAGGTGGCGCTGGCCGAGTCGCTGTTGCGGGCGCCCTACGAGCTGGCCGTGTGGTCGCCGCTGCCCCACGTCACGCCCATGCTCATGCAGCGGGGCGAGAACGTGCCGCACCTCCGTGTGATCGTGGACCACGCGGGCGCGGAGGTGACGGTGTTCGGGGGCGGGTCGCCGCGCCGGACCATCGTGGAGGCCGAGGAGTGGCCGCTGCAGAAGACCGCGCAGGGCGGCTGGTCGCAGAAGCGGTACGAGCGGGCGGTCGACGAGACGTGGGAGAAGAACGCGGTGGCCGTCGCGCACGAGATCGACGAGCAGGTGCGCCGGATCGGCGCGGAACTGATCCTGGTGGCCGGCGAGCCGAAGTCGCGCTCGTACCTGCTGCACCATCTCGGCACCAAGTCCGCCGACAGGGTCTTGATGGTCGAGCACGGCAGCCGCGCCGACCACGGTCAGTTCGAGAAGGACGTGGAGAAGGCCCTCGACGACTGGCTCGACCGCAGGCGGGCCGAGCTGCTGGAACGCCATCAGGAGGCGTCGGGCCCGGTCGGTGTGTCCCGCGTCGCGCACGCCCTGCGCGAGGGACGGGTGCACGCGGTGCTCTCGCCCGGCGAGCTGCCGAAGCCCGTCTGGACCGGCGAGGGCGGCACCCAGCTCGCCACCGACCCGGAGGAGCTGCGCCGCTGGGGCGTGGACGACCCGGTCCAGGAGCGCGCGGACTCGGCGCTGGCCAGGGCGGCGGCGATGACGGACGCCGAATTGTGGTTCACCGACGACGTCAAGGACGTGGCGGCCGTACTCAGGTACTGATGATCACTTCCAGCGTTCTGGGTCCGTGCACGCCCTCGACCCGGTTGAGCTCGATGTCGCTGGTGGCCGACGGGCCGCTGATCCAGGTCAGTGGGCGTGCCGGGTCGAGCCTGGCGATGGCCTCGGGGACGCCGGAGACGATTTGGCCGGCCTCGACCACGCACAGGTGGTAGTCGGGGACCAGCGTCTGCTTCCTGGCCCCCTGACCGGGGCCGTGATCGAGGACGATCGTGCCGGTCTCGGCGATCGCCACGGCGCACGTGGTGACCACGCCGTCGGCGGTGTTCAGGTCCTCCCACCCGTCGCCGCCGGGCCTGATCATGCGCCGCCCGGCGACGAGCTCATCAATCTTGGCGGGCACCTCGGCCGCCGGTAGGACGTGCACGATCGCCCGGTAGTCGTCCACGCGCTCGGCGAACAACCCGACCAGGTCCTCCACCTGCTGCGTCGTACGGTAGCCGCGGGGGATCTCGACGTCGTCCGCGCCCGCGACGGCTTTCCCGATCCTGGCGAGAATCTCGTCACGCGCGCTCATTCCGCTCCCACCAGTCTCTGAAAGATTCGTCAGGAATGTCCGGGATATCCCTCGTGTCGGTCCACGCCGACAGCGGCCCGGGCAGCCGCTTCGGCACGAGCTTGCGCAGCCGGGTGGCCGCACGCTGGGCCTTGGCGAGCCGGGTGTGATCGTTGAAAATCCAGCCGGCGACCTTCATGCCGGCTCGCTCGGCCGCCGCGTGCGGGGCCTTGGCCCGCAGGTCCACCAGGACCTCCGGGATGTCGATGGCGACCGGGCAGACGTCGTAGCAGGCGCCGCACAGGCTGGAGGCGTAGGGCAGCGAGGCGTCCAGGTCCGAACCCATGCCACGCAGCTGTGGCGTGAGGATCGCGCCGATCGGGCCCGGATAGACCGAGCCGTACGCGTGGCCGCCCGCCCGCTCGTAGACCGGGCACACGTTCAGGCAGGCCGAGCAGCGGATGCAGCGCAGCGCCTGGCGGCCGACCTCGTCGGCGAGCACGTCGGTGCGGCCGTTGTCGAGCAGCACCAGGTGGAAGTCCTGGCCCTCGACCGCGCCCGTCCACATGCTGGTATAGGGATTCATCCGCTCGCCCGTGGAGCTGCGCGGAAGGAGCTGGAGGAACACCTCCAGGTCCCGCCAGGAGGGTAGGAGTTTCTCGATCCCGACCACGCTGATGAGCGTCTCGGGGAGGGTGAGGCACATGCGGCCGTTGCCCTCCGACTCCAGCACCACCAGCGTGCCGGTCTCGGCCACCATGAAGTTGGCGCCGGAGATCGCGACCTTGCTCTTGAGGAAGCGTTCGCGCAGGTGGAGCCGGGCGGCCTCGGCCAGGGCGGGCGGGTCGTCGGTCAGGTTCTCCGGGACTTTGGGCATCTTGTCGAGGAAGATCTCGCGGATCTCCGACCGGTTGCGGTGAATGGCGGGGACCAGGATGTGGCTGGGGAAGTCGTCGCCGAGCTGCACGATCAGCTCCGCCAGGTCCGTCTCGTACGCGGTGATGCCCTCCGCGGCGAGCGCCTCGTTCAGGTTGATCTCCTGGGTGGCCATGGACTTGACCTTGACCACCTCGGTCTCGCCGGTCGCCTTGACCAGGCCGGCGACGATGCAGTTGGCCTCGGCCGCGTCCCTCGCCCAGTGGACCGTGCCGCCCGCCCTGGTGACGGCCTCCTCCAGCTGGACCAGGTAGCGGTCGAGGTTGCGGAGCGTGTGATCCTTGATCGCCTTGCCGGCCGCGCGCAGCTCCTGCCAGTCGGGTAGCTCGCCGACGACGCTCGCCCGCTTGCCGCGGATGGTGTGAGTGGCCTTGCGGAGGTTGAAGCGAAGCTGCGAGTTCTGTACAGCTTTCTCAGCGTTTTTAGGGAAACTTCCGGGCATCCCCAGGAATGTCGCGCTCACTGGGCCTCCTCCGTCGACGCGAGGATCTCGGCCAGGTGCATCGTCCTGACACCGGTCTTCTGGCGGCTCAGCGTGCCGCCGATGTGCATCAGGCACGAGTTGTCCGCCGCACACAACACCTCGGCGCCGGTGTCCAGGATGCTGCGGGTCTTGTCGGCGCCCATCGCGGCGGAGACGGCCGGGTTCTTGACCGCGAACGTGCCGCCGAAACCGCAGCACTCCTCGGCCCCGGGCAGCGGCACGAGCTCCAGGCCGCGGACGTGCTGGAGCAGCCGGGTCGGCCGGTCACCGAGGCGCAGCCCGCGGAGCGAATGGCACGTCGGGTGATATGTCACCCGGTGCGGGAAATATGCGCCAACGTCCTCGACCTTCAGCACATCGATCAGGAACTCGGACAGCTCGTACACCTTGGGCACGACGGCGGCGATCGCCGCCGCCCCCTTGCTGCCCGGGCGCGCCAGCTTCGGGTACTGCTCGCGCACCATGGCCGCGCACGAACCCGACGGCGCGACGACGGCGTCGTATCCGGCGAAGACCTCGGTGAAGTGCCGCGCCAGCCGCACGCCCTCAGCGCGGTAGCCCGTGTTGACGTGCATCTGGCCGCAGCACGTCTGCGCGGCGGGAAAGTCCACGTCGCAGCCGAGCCTGCGCAGCAGCGACACGACCGCCTTGCCGGTGCCGGGGAAGAGCGTGTCGTTCACGCACGTGATGAACAGGGCGACTCGCACGGCTCTCCTTCCAAGGTATGGTCCTACCACAGTATGGTCAGACCATATCAGGGAGGTCACGGGTGGACGGCGGAGGCTGGCGTCCGGTCAAGCGCACGCGGACGTTCGAAGACGTGCTCGCGCAGATCGAGCGGCGCATCGCCGAGGACGGCCTGACGGCCGGCGACCGCCTGCCCGCCGAGCGCCAGCTCGCCGAGCAACTCGGCGTCAGCCGCTCGTCGGTACGGGAGGCCATGCGTGTGCTGGAGACGCTCGGCGTCGTGTCCTCGCAGGTCGGCCGGGGCCCGGACGCGGGCGCCGTGCTGATCTCCCGCCCGGACTCCGCGCTGACCGACCTGCTCAGGCTGCACCTCGGGCTGGCGAGCCTGGAGCTGCGCGAGGTGATCGACACCCGGCACATGATCGAACAGTGGGCGGCCTCCCGCGCCGCCGTTGCGCGGGCCGACACCTCGGCGCTCGCCGCCGCCCTGTCCGGGATGGACGCGGCGCGGACGGCGGAAGAGTTCGTGGAGCACGACACGGCCTTCCACTGCGCGATCGCGGACGCGTCGGGCAACCGGCTCGTCGCCGCCATCATGCGCTCGCTTCGCGACTCGATGCGGAGATATGCGGTCGAAGCGGTCGAGCGGCTGGGCGACACGTCGATCCTGCGCGCCGACCACGTACGCATCCTGGAGGTCATCGAGCGCGGCGAGGCGGACGAAGCCGTACGAGCCGTGTCCGAGCACCTGGCGCACGCATACCCGTCGCTGTTCTCGGACGGCCGCTGACGCTTCTCACGAGCCATGCCGGATCCGGTCATCGTCGTGGCGTGCGGAGAAGACGTCATTCCCGCATATCGGCTTCCCTGCAGCTCGCCCCCGAGCACGCCACCATCCCCGCCAGCCGCTCATCGAGACCGGACAGCAAGGCGGGATCGGCGCTGCCCGCCAGGTTCCGCAGTTGGTAGGGATCCGTCTGCAGGTCGTACAACTGCCGCTCCCCCGTGTCATACCGCACATACGTGTACCGCTGGGTACGCAACGCCTGATAGGCGGGCACAGGCGTCTGCCTGGACGACGCGCGGTTGGTCGGCCTGGTGAACTCGACCAGCACGTTCTTCCGCCACCGCGCCGGCGGGCTGGCCCGCAGCAGCGGCACCAGCGACCGCCCCTCCGCGAACGCCGGCGGCGTGGCCCCGCCCAGCTCGGCGATCGTGACCGCCAGGTCCACCGTGACCCCCATCTGCGTGATCGTGGAGCCGGGCTTGACGCCCGGGCCGCGGACCACGAGCGGGATCTTGATCGCCTCCTCGAACGGGGTGGTCTTGCCCTGCGCGAGCCGGTGCGTCCCGAGATGGAAGCCGTTGTCCGAGGTGAAGATGAGGTAGGTGTTGTCCAGCCGCCCGGTCTGCCGCAGCGCCTCGACGACGGAGCCGACGAGGTCGTCCACCCCGAGCATGGCCCGTAGCCGGGCGCGGTGACGCTCGTCGATCGCGTCGATCGTCAGTTGCTCGAGCACTGGCAGGCTGCGGAGCCAGAGCGGCTCCGCGCTCACGTCCTGCTGGTTGAACGACGGTGTACGCGGCGCCATGGCCAGCGGGAACGCGCCCGCGTGCCGCCAGGCGGGGTTGGCCGGATTGTGCGGCGCGATCGGTCCCAGATACAGGAAGAACGGCTCCGTGGACCCGGCGATGAAGTCGCGGCTCTTGCGGGCCAGCACGTCGGACAGGTAGTCCTCCTCGATCCAGCCGTAGTCGGCGAGCGTGCCGTTCTCGTTGAGCCGGTAGCCGTACTCGTCGTAGAGGTTGCGTACCGGCACGGCCCACTCGTCCCAGCCGGGCGGCACATATGTCTCCTCCGCGGTCCGGCCGGGGTAATGGTTGAGGAATTTGCCCATCAGCGCCGTGCGGTATCCGGCTTGCTGCATCCAGGTGCCCAAGGTGGAACGTTCCAGCCCTTGGGCGTGAAAGCTGTCGAAGCCCCCTTCCGGGGCGGTGTTGGTGAGGACGCCATGGCTGTGAACGTACTGGGAGCGCAGGATCGACACCCTGGACGGACAGCACCACGAGTTCGTCACGAAGAACCGGTCGAACGAGGCGCCCTCGCGCACCAGGTGCCGGGTGATGTTGGGGAAGTACGCCAGCGTGCCCGCTTCCAGGTCGTCGACCACGATGAGGACGACGTTCGGCCTGGACGTGCTCGCGGCCGCCATGGGCTCGGCGGCTGGGAGCAGCAGGAGGAGCGAGAGCAAAAGACAGGCAACGTGACAGAGACCTTTGACCACGGAGTGTGACTTCCCCGGAAGATCCTCCATTGACACCCGCGCCCGCCGCACCCGTAATAGAACTTAATTCCGGAGGTGTCCTATGAAGCTCGGGCTCCAGTTGGGTTACTGGCAACGCCACGCCGCCGACGCGACCGAGACAGTGCTCGCGGCCGAGCGGCTCGGCTACGACTCGGTGTGGACGGCGGAGGCGTACGGGAGCGACGCGTTCACGCCGCTGGCCTGGTACGGAGCGCGTACCAGCCGCATCAAGCTCGGAACGTCGGTCGCACAGCTCTCGGCCAGGCCGCCCGTGACGACGGCGATGACCGCGATGACCCTCGACCACCTCACCGGCGGCCGGTTGCTGCTCGGCGTGGGCGCGTCGGGGCCGCAGGTGGTGGAAGGCTGGTACGGGCAGCCGTTCGCCAAGCCCTTGGCCAGGACGCGTGAGTACGTCGAGATCATGCGCAAGGTCTGGCGCCGCGAGGAGCCCGTGACGAGCGAAGGCCCGCATTACCCGCTGCCGTTGGCGGGCGGCCTGGGCAAACCGCTCAAGCTCATCACGCATCCGCTCCGCTCGGACATCCCTGTCTATCTCGGGGCGGAGGGCCCGAAGAACGTCGCTCTGGCCGCCGAGGTGGCCCAGGGCTGGCTGCCGCTGTTCGCGTTCCCCGCCAAGATCGAGGAAATGTACGGGGAGTCGCTCGCGGGCGCCCCCGAGGGCTTCGACGTGGCCGCCATGGTGATGGTGATCGTCTCCGACGACGTGCGGCCGGCGCTGGACGGCGTGAAGATGATGCTCACGCTGTACATCGGCGGCATGGGCGCCAGGCACCGCAACTTCCACGCCGACATCATCGGCCGGATGGGGTACGCCGAGGCCGCCGAGCACATCCAGGCGCTCTACCTGGCCGGACGGAAGGATGAGGCATTCCGGGCGATCCCGGACGAGCTGGCCGACGGCATCTCGCTCGTCGGCCCGCCCGGCCGGATCAAGGAACGACTCGAGCTGTGGCGCAAGAGCCCGGTCACGAGCCTGCTGGTGATGGGCCCGCGCGACGAGCCCTCGCTGAAGCTGATCCGCGACCTCGTCCTGGGATAGCGGGGCCCGCCGGCAACGCGGGGGCGTCTCTAGAGTTGTGGCCGTGACTATTCGGGTTCTCATCGCCGACGATCAGCAACTGGTACGTACCGGCTTCCAGATGATTTTGGACGCTCAACCGGACATGGAGGTCGTCGCGGCGGTGGCCGACGGGGCCGAGGCCGTCGCCGAGGCGAGACGGCTGCGGCCGGACGTGTGCCTGCTCGACATCAGGATGCCCAAGCTCGACGGGATCGAGGTGACGCGGATCCTGGCCGGTCCGGGGGTGGACAATCCGCTGCGGGTGGTCATCGTCACGACGTTCGATCTGGACGAGTACGTGTACGGGGCGCTGCGCTCGGGCGCGACCGGGTTCCTGCTCAAGGACAGCGGGCCCACGCTGCTGATCGAGGCGGTCAGGGCGGCCGCGGCGGGCGACGCGCTGGTGTCACCGTCGGTGACGGTACGGCTGCTGCAGCATCTGACCGGGCCCCGGCGGGCCGCGCTCCCGGCGAACAACCCGCTGACCGACCGCGAGCTGGATGTCGTGCGGCTGGTGGCCAGGGGGCGGACCAACCAGGAGGTCGCCGCGGAGTTGTTCGTGTCCCTGTCGACGGTCAAGACGCATCTGGGAAGCATCCAGGCCAAGCTCAGTGTCAGAAATCGGGTGGGAATCGCAGCTTGGGCGTGGGAATCCGGCGTGGTGAGCTGATTAATGACGGGGCTGGCGGGATACAAGTGAATCAGAACCTCAGCGCATGGCCCGGGGGGAGAACATCGTGCGCTACACCCAGGCACCGCCTACCAGAGCCGCCTCTGCCGTCTACGTGACTCTCGTCGCGCAAGTCCTCTCCCTCGCCGCTCTCGTGATCTTCGAACACACCCGCGGTCACCGGCTGGCCGCCCAGCTCGCCGAGTTCGGCGGCCGGCCGCACGGGGCCGACGCGGAGGCGGTCGTGGGGGCCGTGACGGTGTTCGCGCTGCTGATGATGCTGGTGGCCGGCACCTCGATCGCGGCGGGCGTCGCCTACGTGACGTGGCTGGTGCGTGCCAGGCAGGCCAACGACCGCTCGGCCTCGACGGGTCCGGTCGCCGCCGCGTGGCTGATCCCCGGCGTCAACCTGGTCGCTCCCATGGTGCTGGTCGACGAGGTATGGCGGGGGGCCAGGCCGCCCGCGGGGCAGCGCGGGCGGTGGCTGGGGCTGCTCGCCGGGTGGTGGGTGAGCTGGCTGGCGGTGCTCGCGCTGATCACCGTCCGGCTGCCGCTCGACTCGTCCGCCGGGGATCTGACCGGGGTGGGGGTGCTGGAGCTGGGGTGCGCGGCGGTGGCGGCGGTGTTGTGCGCGTGCACCGTACGGGAGCTGACGCGGCTGCAGCGTACGTCCCGCTCGCCCCTTGCCACGATCCGTACGTTCTCCCACCATCCCCACCCGGCCCCGGGCTCCACACCGCTCGGCCGCACCAGCTGACCCGGGGGCGGGGTCAGGCCGCGGTGGGGCCGGAGCTGCCCGGGCTGGCGTGCCACAGTCGCCCGGGCGGGGTGACGATGGCCGGGCCGAGGTCGGAGTAGGGCGAGAGGCGGAAGCCGTTGGGGTACTCGATGCGGCGCCCGCTGACCCCCTCTTGCTCGTCGGGCTCCCGGGCGAGCAGCGCGCGGACCGCTTCGATCCCCTGGGATCGCCACAGCGCATCCAGGTCCGTCAGGTCCCAGCAGTCCACCGCCCGCATCGACACCGCCCGCGTGCCCGTGCGCCGGACCACCCCCTTGGCCAGGAGGAGCCACGACCCGAAGACGGTCGCCGCGCACCGCCCCTGCACCGACTCGAAGAACGTCAGGTCGATCGGCCCGGTCGAGTCGTCGAGCGTGGTGAAGATGACGCGCTGGCCCGAGCGCACGGCAGGCGTCTGCGTCGCCACCTTGACCCCCGCCACCAGCAACTCGGCCCCATTGCGCTGCCTGAGAAGATCCTTGGAACGTACCACTCCGAGCAGGTCGAGCAGCTCGTCGTGGAAGCTGACGATGTGCCGGCTGACGTCGATGCCGAGGATCTCCAGCTCGGCCTCGACCATCTCCGCCTCCGTCATCTCGGGCAACTCCCCCGGCGGCAAGTGCTCGGTGAAGCCCAGCGGGAGCTGCACGGAGGGCTCCTCCGGCGGGGAAGGGCGCGCGGAGGTGTAGCGCTTGGAGGTGCGCGAACCGGCCCGCACGCCGCTGGACGAGGCCCGCTCCAGCGCACCGACCTGCGCGATCAGGTCGCGTCTCGTCAGCTCGCCGGGCCGCCAGCGCGGCCCGCCCGGGTGCAGGTCGTGCAGCGCGTCCAGGCCGCCGACCTGGACGATCCGCTCGATCGTGGGCCGCGAGGGCCGGGCGCGGTCCCAGAAGTCGGCCAGCGACGTGTACGGCTGCCCGGCGACCATCCGCTCGACCTCCGCCTCGCTCACCCCCTTGATCGCCGAGAACGGGACACGCAGCGCGTACCCCTTGCCGATCTCCCCGATCCTGAACTCCACCCGCCGGCCTTCCGAAGACCGCGCGCGGACCCGGGCGCGCGGCCCGAGCCGCTCCACCTGCCAATCCTTGCCCGACTTGTTGATGTCGAGCGACAGGATCTTGATCCCGCACTGCCTGGCCTCGTCGATGATGACCCGCGGCGGGTACATGCCGGGCTCGTGCGTGAGCACCCCGGCGAAGAACGCCGCCGCGTGGTGCCGCTTCAGCCAGGCCGACTGGTACGTGGGCAGCGCGAACGCCGCCGCGTGCGCCTTGCAGAACCCGAACGCCCCGAACGCGTCCAGCACCTGCCAGGCCCGCTCCACGGCCGCGTCGTCGAAGCCGTTGGCCTGGGCCAGGGGGACGAACGCCCGGCGCACCCGCGCGCGCCCCTCCGGCGTGTCGAGCGTGCGCCGCAGCTTCTCGGCGTACGACAGGTCCCGCCCGGTCATCTCCGAAATGATCTTTAGGACCTGCTCGTGGAACACCACGACGCCGTGCGTCTCCTTCAGCGCCTCCCGCAGCCGCTCGTGCGGGTAACGCGGCTGCCGCCACCCGTGCCTGGCCTCCAGGTAAGGAGTGACCATGTCGGAGTTGACCGGCCCCGGCCGGAACAGCGAGATGTCCACGATCAGGTCGTGCAGCGTGCGCGGCTCCAGCTTGGCCACCAGCTCGCGCTGGCCCGGCGACTCGATCTGGAAGCAGCCGAGGGTGCGGGCGGCGCAGATCATGTCGTAGGTGTCCTGGTCGTCGTGTGGGACGTATTGAACGCCGGAGTCGTCCCCGCGCTGGGTGTCCAGCTCGACCACGACGTCGTCCACGCGTTTGATCTCGCTCAGCGCGTACGCCATCGCGGACTGCATCCGCACGCCCAGCACGTCGAGCTTGAGCAGCCCGGCCTCCTCCACGTCGTCCTTGTCGAACTGCGACATCGGGAACTCCAGCAGGCTGCGCTCCACCGGCGTCCTGTCCCGCAGCCCCGCGTTGCCGATCAGCACGCCGCACGGGTGCAGCGCGATGTGCCTGGGCAGGCCGTCGAGCTTCTCCGCCAGCCGGAAAACCCGGTCCAGGCCCGCCTCGTTGAGCCGGCTGTCACGCAGCTCCGGCAGGTCGTGCAGCGAAGCGGTGATCTGCTTGGCCCTGATGTGCGGGAACGCCTTGGCGACCGCGTCGATCTCGTGCGGCGGCAGGCCCATCGCGGCGGCGACGTCGCGGATGGCGCTGCGCGCCCGGTAGGTCTCCATCATGGACACGCAGGCCACGCGGGCCTCGCCGTACTGGTCGAAGATGGCCTTGTAGCAGTCGAGCCGGCGGGCCGATTCGACGTCGACGTCGATGTCGGGCAGCCCGATGCGGCCTTCGGACAGGAACCGCTCCATGAGCAGATCGTGGTGGAGCGGGTTGACCTCGCCGATGCCGATGAGGTAGTTGACCAGGCTGCCGGCGCCCGAGCCGCGGATGGCGCAGCGAATGCCCATGCCGCGGATCATGTCGGTGATGCCGGCCACGGCGATGAAATATCCGGACAGGCGCTTCTTCTCGATGATGGCCATCTCGTCCTGGAGGCGCCGCGCGGCCTCGGGCGAGCGGTCGAGGCCGCGCCGGATCAGCCCGTCCTCGACGCGGTGGCGCAGCAGCGGCACCGGGTCGCGGCCGATCTCGGGCAGGTGCAGGTTCGGCGGCTCGCGGCGGAGCGCGAGCAGGTCCAGCGCCTCCATCGAGCACGCCTCGGCCAGCCGCCTGGTCGTGTACAGCAGCCGCGCCACCCGCTCCTGGTCCGCGCCGCAGACCTTGGCCGCCACCTGCCACATCTCCTTGGTGCTCTTGAGGTAGGCGTGAGAGGTGGTGCGGTCCAGGTGGCGAGGGTGCAGCGGGACGAGCTGGCGGGCCGCGTCGAGCACGTCGCCGACCTGGTGGTCGGCCGGGTCCAGATAGCGCACCGCGTTGGTCAGCACGGCGGGCACGCCCATGGACTCGGCCAGGCCGAGCATGCGCACGGCCGTGGTGGCGTCGCGGTAGCCATACTGGTCGACCAGCTCGATCACGACGCCGGGCACCGCATCCCGCCACAGGCCGAGCAGCGTCCTGGCGTGCTCGTCGCGCCGCTGGGCCACCGCGCGGCCCACGTCGGACCTGGGGCCGAGCAGCACGACCAGGCCGTCCTCCGCGCCGAACCCGTGGTCGCCGCCCGGTCCATCATCGGGCTCGCCGGCCCATTCGCCGACCAGCTCGCGGGTCACCTCCGGTTTGCCGCGCTCCCCCGCGTAGTGGGCGGCCGTGACCAGGCGGCACAGGCGCGACCAGCCGCGGCCGCGGGCGAGCACGGTGATCCGGTCCTCGGCGTCCGGGCCGGTCTTGGGACGACGGGGGGCGGGCAGGCCGGGAAGCAGCGATGGGGGCGGGGCGGCGAACGCCAGGTTCACACCGAGCACCGGGGCGATCCCGGCCTCGGCGCACGCCTGGGCGTGCTTGATCGCGCCGTAGAGGCCGTCGCGGTCGGTCAGCCCCAGGATGTCCATGCCGAACTCGGCCGCCCGGCGCACCAGCGCCTGCGGGAAGGCGGTGCCGTAACGCATGGAGTAGGCGGAGCACACGTCGAGGTGCGGGAACGGGGGCGCCATCAGTCCCACGCCCTCAGCAGCAGCCAGCCGTTGCCGGCGGTGTCGTAACGCAGCTCGTACGAGCCGACCTCGCGCCCCGGACTAGCCTCCACCCGCCAGAACTGACGCTCACCGGGGTCGCCCTCGCTGGTCTTCCACCACTCGCGCGCGACCACCCAGTGGTCCAGGACACGGCGAACGAGATAGAGCCGATCGCGCCAGACGAACTGGGTCGGCTCCCCGTCCCTGGTCCACACCTCTATCGGATCGCCATAGAGTCTGCTCAAGACGCTTCTCCCCGCGGCTCTGGTCCTCTATCTGAGCCACCCGGGGGAAGGCGGGCGCTTTATAACTCGAACATATGTTCTCCGGCCCTAGATCGCAAGTCGATCGCCTGCCGCACGAGCGGATTCGCGCCGATCGAATTGCGGATGCTGAAGGCCACGCTGCCTGTGCGGTAACGGTCGTCGGAGGTCTCCACGGGGCGGCCCTCATGGGTGGTGGTGATCCTGCGCTGGCGCAGCAGCGGGCTGCCGCGGCGCACCACCAGCAGACGGGCGTCCTGGACCCCGGCGGAGACCGCGTCGATGAGGTGCTCGCCGTAGGCGAACACGAGCCCGATCGCGTCGTACAGCGCCTCGGTGACCGACTCGCAGTCGGCGGGCAGCCGCTCGACGGCGGGGGCCACCCACTCGGCGTACACCGTCCGCTCGATCAGGACGGGCTCGCCCTCCAGTGTGCGCAGGCGCAGCACCTCGAGCACCTCGCAACCGCCCAACCTGGCGGACTCGGCGGCGCTCGCCCGGCGGCGGCGCTGCTCGATCACCTGGCCGCCGAAGCGGTAGCCGCCCGCGCGCGCCCACTGCGCGAAGCTGTGCAGCTCGGCGAAGCTCTGGCTGCGTGCGGCGCCGAGCACGATGCGCCTGGCACCCTGCCTGGAGCCGACCAGGCCCTCGGCGACCAGCACGGCCACCGCCTGCCGCACGGTGCCGCGGGCAGCGCCGAAACGTCCGGCCAGCTCGGCCTCGCTGGGGAGCTGGGAACCGACCGGGTACGCGCCGGAGAGCATCTCCTCCCGCAGCTCATCGGCGATCAGTTCATAGCGCGCAACCAAGGCCGTCCTCTCCCATTCACGAAAGAGCAACATTCATGCGACTTACTAGTGCTCGCTTGTTTGTACAAGTTCCTCTAGTTTCTTTCCACACCCCCTGCACAATGGAGGCGTTGTGTTCACATCTCGCGCCCGCGCGGCCGGCGTTGCCGCCGCACTCACCGTAGTCACCGCGGCCTGCGGCGCCGCCCCCGGCACCCAGGCCACCACCCAGGCGTCACAAGGCGGGGTCAACGCGGCCACCGCCACCTCCGCCGCCGACTTCGGCGGCCTCGACAAGCTCGTCGAGGCGGCCAAGAAGGAGGGCAACCTGCACGTCATCGCCCTGCCGCCGAACTGGGCGAACTACGGCGAGATCATCGAGAAGTTCCAGGCCAAGTACGGCATCAAGATCGAGAGTGAGACCCCCGACGCGGCCAGCGCCGACGAGATCAACGCCGTGAAGACCCGCAAGGGCCAGGACCGCGCCCCCGACGTGCTGGACCTCGGCCAGTCGTTCGCGCTCAGCGGCGCCGCCGAGGGACTGTTCGCGCCGTACAAGGTGCAGACGTTCGACAAGATCCCCGAGGGGCAGAAGGAGCCGACCGGGCTCTGGGTCAACGACTACGGCGGCTACGTGTCGATCGGCTGCGACGCCAAGAAGATCAGCACCTGCCCGACCAGCTTCGCCGACCTGCTCAAGCCCGAGTACAAGGGCAAGGTCGCGCTGAACGGCAACCCGACCAAGTCCGGCTCGGCCTTCGCCGGCGTGTACGCGGCCTCCCTGTCCACCGGCGGCTCGTTCGACGACATCCAGCCCGGCATCGACTTCTTCAAGAAGCTGAAGGAGGCCGGCAACTTCAACCCGGTCGAGACCACGCCGGCCACCATCGAGAAGGGCGAGACCCAGATCAGCATCGACTGGGACTACAACAACGCCGCCTACGCGCCCCAGATGACGGCCAAGGGCATCGACTGGAAGGTCAACGTGCCGTCCGACGGCAAGTACTTCCAGATGTACGCCCAGGCCATCAACAAGGACGCCCCGCACCCGGCGGCGGCCAGGCTGTGGCAGGAATACCTCTACAGCGCCGAGGGCCAGAACCTGTTCCTCAAGGGCTTCGCCCGCCCCGTGCTGCTGCCGTCGATGACCACCGACGGCACCGTGGACACGGCGCTGGCCGAGAAGCTGCCCGCGGTGGACGGCTCGCCCACGTTCCCCACGCCCGCGCAGGTGGACGCGGCCAAGGCCAAGCTGGCCAGCGGCTGGGACACCGCGATCTCGGGATGAACAGGACCCGTTCGAAGGGCTGGCTGGGGGCACTGCCCCTGCTGGCGTTCTTCGCGCTCGTCTTCGGCGTCCCCGCCATCGCACTGGTGGCGGGGGCGTTCACCGCTCAGGGGCGGCCGAGCCTGGCGAATCTGGCGCAGAGCCTGCAGGGCGGCTACCTCAACGCCATGATCGGCAGCGTGCGGTTGTCGGCCGTGGTGGCGCTGCTGGGGGCCGTGCTCGGCACGTTCCTCGCCTATGCCGTCGTGACCTCGCGCTCCACGCTGCTGCGGGAGGCGGTGCTGACGGCCTCCGGGGTGCTGGCCAACTTCGGCGGGGTGCCGCTGGCCTTCTTCTGGATCGCCACGCTCGGCAACTCGGGCGTGGTCAGCGGCCTGCTCGGGCTGCCATCGGGCTCGCTCTACACGTTCTGGGGCCTGGTCGTGGTCTACCTCTACTTCTCGATCCCGTTGATGGTGCTGGTCATGGCGCCGGCGCTGGACGGGCTGCGGCCGCAGTGGCGCGAGGCGGCCGCGAACAACGGCGCCACCGCCTGGCACTACTGGCGCTTCGTGGCGCTGCCGGTGCTGACGCCGTCCATGCTGGGCGGGGTGGTGCTGCTGTTCGGCTCGTCCTTCTCCGCGTACGCCACCGCGAACGCCATGGTCGGCACCGTCGTGCCGCTCGTCACCCTGAAGATCGCCAGCGCGCTCACCGGTGACGTGCTGATCGGCTACGAGAACATCGCGCTGGCGCTCAGCCTCGACATGATCGTGGTGGCCGGGCTGGTGATGGCGATCTACCTGCCGCTGCAGAGGAGGAGCTCCCGATGGCTGCACTGACCGGCCTGGAGCCCGTCGCCGCGGTCGCCAGGCCGCCCGCCCGGCCGCGGGTGTGGCGCGGGGTGGTGTTCCTGCTGGCCGCCGCGTACTTCCTGATCCCGCTGGGGGCCTCCTTCTGGTACACGGTCTACACGCCTGTCGAAGGCGTGTCGCTGTCCGCCTACGGTGAGCTGCTGACGGCCGACGGGTTCGTGCGGTCGCTGCTGCTGTCCCTGGGGCTGGCGGCCGCCACGATCGTGCTGGTGCTGCTGCTGGCGCTGCCGGCGATGTTGGCCGTGCGGCTGTTCGCGCCGCGGCTGCGGCCGGTGATGGAGGTGTTGTGCACGCTGCCGCTGGTGGTGCCGCCGATCACGTTCGTCGCCGGGATCGGGACGTCGTTGCGGGTGGGGACCGACGTGCTGGCGCCGACGCCGTTCTGGGCCACGATCATCGCGGTGCAGGACCCTGGGTTCCCCGTGGTGCTGGTGCTGGCGTACGTGGTGCTGGTGCTGCCGTTCGTCTACCGGTCGCTGGACGCAGGGCTGCGGACGATGGACGTGCGGACGCTGGTCGAGGCGGCCCGCAATCTGGGCGCCTCGTGGCCGCATGTGTTGTTCAGGGTCGTCGTGCCCAACCTGCGCTCGGCGCTGGCCAGCGCGTCGTTCCTGACGCTGGCGCTGGTGCTGGGCGAGTACACCGTCGCCAGCCTGCTGGGGTACGAGCCGTTCGCCGTGTGGATCGTGACCGTCTCCGGCTCCGCGGGGCAGCTCTCGGTCGCCGTGTCGATCCTCAGCCTGCTGCTCATCTGGCTGCTGCTGCTGGCCGTGTCCACCGTCTTCGGTAGGGAGAAACAGAAATGACCGCATCCGTGGAGTTCCGCGGGCTCCGGCGGGTCTTCGGCAAGACGATCGCGCTGGACGGCCTCGACCTGGTCATCGCGCCCGGCGAGTTCGTCGCCCTGCTCGGGCCCTCCGGGTGCGGCAAGACGACGGCGCTGCGGTGCGTGGCCGGGTTCGAGCGGCCGGACTCGGGCGCGGTGCTGGTGGACGGCAAGGACATCACGAACGTCCCCGCCAACAAGCGGGACGCGGGCATGGTCTTCCAGTCCTACTCCCTCTTCCCGAACCTCAACGCTCGCGACAACGTCGCCTTCGGCCTGCGGGTACGCAAGGCGCCCGCGGCGGTGCGGCACGCCAAGGCGGACGAGCTGCTTGAGCTCGTCGGGCTCCCCCAGCACGCCGACCGCTACCCGCACCAGTTGTCCGGCGGCCAGCAGCAACGCGTCGCCCTGGCCCGCGCGCTCGCGCTGGAGCCGCGCGTGCTGCTGCTGGACGAGCCGCTGTCGGCGCTGGACGCCAAGGTACGGGTGGCGCTGCGGGAGGAGATCCGGCGGCTCCAGCTCGACCTCGGCATCACCACGATCTTCGTCACCCATGACCAGGAGGAGGCCTTGTCGGTCGCGGACCGGGTGGCGGTGTTGCGTGACGGGCGGCTCGAACAGGTCGGCTCGCCGGCCGAGGTCTACGACCGGCCGGCCACCCCGTTCGTGGCGGAGTTCGTCGGCACCATGAACCACCTGGCCGGGCAGATCACCGGAGACCAGGTGTCGGTGCTCGGGCAGCTCCTTCCTGTGGACGGGGCGGTGCCCGACGATCCGGCCGTGGACGTGCTGATCCGTCCGGAGGCGGTACGGGTCGTCCTGGACGAGGACGGGGCAGCCGAGGTGGTCGCCGCGTCCTTCCGCGGCGCCTCCGTGCGGCTCCGGCTGGCGGTCGAGGGCGGGGAGGTCCTCGCGGACGTGCCCGGGCACGAGGCGGCCAAGCTCGGGCCCGGGACGCGGGTCGAGGTCCGGCTGGTGGAGCGGCCGGTGCTGGTGGCGGCTCGCACGGTCACGGTGCCCGCCCCCGTCGTGGCCGCCGATGCCGTCTGACCCCGGCGGCCGCCGACCTGACCGGCCCGGCGCTCCGTTCCCGGCCCCCAAGCCCAGCTCGCCCCCCGTGGACCTCCCCGCGGAGCCCGCGGGGCCCGCGGGGCCTGGGCCCGACGCTGTGCTGCTGGACATGGACGGGACCCTCGTCGACACCGAGAGACTGTGGTGGCAGGCGGCCGCCGCCGTCGCCAGGTCACTCGGTCGCCGCCTGGGCCCGGCCGACGTCCCCCACGTACACGGCCGGACGGTCGAGGACGTGGCCGCTTACCTGGTGCTGGCCGAGCCGGCCGGGCCACCGATCCCGGGCGAGACGGCCGGGCGCCCGATCCTGGACGATGTGGCGAGACGCCCCGCCCCGGACGATACGGCCGGGCAGGCGCTCGGGGCGGTGGCCGGGCGGCTGACCGACGCCTTCGCCGACCGGGTCGCGGCGGACGTCACGCTCATGCCCGGCGCTCGCGAGCTCCTCGCCGGCCTGGCGGCCGCCGCCATCCCGACGGCCCTGGTCACCGCATCCCCGCGACGCGTGGTCGATCTGGTGCTCCCGCGACTGGACCACCCGTTCGACCTGGTGATCACGAATGAGGACACGGCACGCGGCAAGCCGTACCCGGACCCGTACCTGGAGGCCGCGCGGCGGCTGGGCGCGACTCCCGCGCGGTGCGTCGCCGTCGAGGACAGCCCGGCAGGCATCGCGGCGGCCCGGTCGGCAGGGTGCCACGTGCTCGTCGCCGGGCCCGCGGAAGGGCTGCCGTCGCTCGATCACGTACGCGCTGCGTCCACGGGTCTGCGGCGATCAAGCCGGTGTCGGTAAGCTCGCGCCGTGAGCGCAGAAACCTCCCACATCGGGCGCTACAGGTTGCTCAGCGTGCTGGGCCGCGGCGGGATGGGCACGGTTCATCTCGCCGAGGATCCCGCCGGGCAGCGGGTCGCCGTCAAGGTGATCAACGCGGAGCTGACCCAGCACGAGCAGTTCCGCATGCGCTTCCGCAGGGAGGCCGACGCCGCGCGGCGGGTACGCAGGTTCTGTACGGCGGCGGTGCTCGAGGCCGCGCTCGACGGCGACCAGCTCTACGTGGTCACGGAATACGTGCCAGGCCCCAACCTGGAGCAGGCCGTACGCCAGTCGGGGCCGCTGCGCGGCTCCAGCCTGGACGCGCTGGCCGTCAGCGTGGCCACCGCGCTCACCGCCATCCACGGCGCCGGCGTGGTGCACAGGGACCTCAAGCCGTCGAACGTGCTGCTGTCCCCCGTCGGCCCACGCGTAATCGACTTCGGCATCGCACGGGCACTGGACACGCTCAGCGGCGTCACGGGCACCGGTGAGCTGATCGGCACGCCCCGCTACATGGCGCCCGAGGTGTTGCGGGGCGACCCGCTCTCGCCGGCCTGTGACGTGTTCTCGTGGGGCTCCCTGATCGTGTTCGCCGCCAGCGGGCGGGCGCCCTTCGGCGGGGACACGCTGCCGGCGATCGTCTACCAGGTGCTCAACACCGAGCCGAACCTCGACGCCGTCGACCCCGGCCTGCGCGAGCTGGTCGCGGCGGCGCTGCGCAAGGACCCCGCCACGCGGCCCACCGCCCAGCAGCTGCTCGACCACCTCGTGGGGCGGTCGGCCGGGCCCGAGCAGGCGGCGCACACCGTGCAGGTGGCCTGGCAGCACGCCACCGCGGCGTACACCGAGGCCCAGCCGGCGAAGAAGGCGGGCCGCGGGAGACTGTACGGCGCTCTCGCAGGCGCCGCCGTCCTCCTCGCAGGCGTGGGCGTGGCCGCCTGGAGCGTGCTCGGCCCGAGCGGGCCGCCCGATCTGAGCGTGCTCTACGCGGAGGACTTCACGCAGACCTCCGGCGGGTGGAGCGGCACCTACGATCCCGACGAGTCCAGCAGTTACGGCTACCGCACCGACGGCACGTACGGGCTGGACGCGGAGAACGGCTACGAGGAGCGGTGGGCGAAGGCACCCATCCCGTTCCTCGTCGCCACGCCCACGACCACGCCCGACCCCTCGGCCACACCCACCCCGATGTTGCCTTCGAGCGTCGTCGTCGGCGTGACCGCCGAGGTCAAGCGGTCGACCGGCACCGGCGAATACGGCGTCTACTGCCACAACTCCGACGATGACGACACCTACTACGAGTTCGGGCTGGACACGAAGGGGATGGCCAGGATCCGGCGCATCGTCGACGGGGCGGGCGGCACGCTGGCCCAGCCGGTCCTGGTGGACGACGTGCGCGGCAAGCCGGCCCGCATCGCGGCCTCGTGCGAGCAGCGCGGGTCCGCCGTGCGGCTGACGATGTGGGTGAACGAGGCGCAGGTTCACCAGGTGGACGACCCGAACGGCATCGGCAACGGGTACGTCGGCCTTTTCGTGCGCACGCCGAAGGGCAGCGACTCCGTGCTGAAGACCACGTTCGACGACTTCGAACTGCGCGGCACGAAGGACGAGTCCTAAAACGCCCGCCTGCCCGGACGGGGCAGGAAAGGACCCCTACAGCACGCCGGCGCGGGCCGCGGCCAGAGCGGCGTCGGCGGCGCGGTCGGCGTCCTGCTCCGTCACCGGCTCGTGGGCCACGAACAAGCGGTAGTAGACCGGCGCCACCGCGATCCTGATCACCTCCTTGACGTCGACGACGTCCGGCAGCTCCCCTCGGGCGATCGCCCGGCGCACGATCTCGGCCGACTGCTCGTGCCTGGCTACGAAGAACTCGTGCAGCGCCCGCGCCGCCTCCGGGTTCTGCATGGCCGCGGCCACGAAGGCCGACGACACCGGGCCCAGCTCGGGGTCGGCGAACCCGGAACGTACGAGCTGGACGATGCCCCGCAGATCACCCTCGATCGTGCCGGTGTCGGGAATCGGCCACGGCTCGTCCTTGGCCAGCTCGAGGGCGTCGGAGATGAGCCCCTCCACGCTCCCCCACCGCCGGTAGACGGTCGTCTTGTGCACGCCTGACCGCTCGGCCACCTGCTCGACCGTCAACCCCGGGTAGCCGCGCTCGACCAGTTCGGCCAGCGTGGCCTGGCGCACGGCATCGCGTACGCGTGCGCTCCGCCCTCCGGGGCGTCTGCCGCTTGTCACGTCCAAAAACAACTCCAGTTGCGTTTAAGCTTTGCCAGTGGCACACTAAAGCTACATCAGTTGCGATTGGAGTTCCATCCTGATCCACCTCCAGAGGGTTTCCAAGTCGTCGCCGCTCCTCACCGAGGAGCTGGAGCAGGCGCTCGACCGCTACGACGGCACGCTCGTCGTGGTGTCACACGACCGCGCGCTCACGCGACGTTTCCGAGGTAAGTCACTACATCTCGCGGGGGGACACATATGTTGACCATGATCGACGCGGGCGCGCCGTACGACATCGCCACGGGGACGGACGGGGCCCTCTGGTTCACGCTCGTCCACGAGGGGCGGATCGGCAGGCTGGTGCCCGGCCAGAAGCCGGTGATCCACCAGCTCGACCCGGCCGACGGCCAGCCGACCGTGATCGCGCCCGGACCCGACGGTGCGATGTGGTTCACGGAAGGAAAGGGCGGGCGGGTCTGCCGCATCACCGCCGACGGGCAGGTGACCACGCACGCGGCGGACTCGCCGTATGGGATCGCCGCAGGTCCGGACGGCGCCATGTGGTTCACGCAGATGCGGAGCGGAAGGATCGGGCGCATCGCGGCCGATGGGTCGTTGGCGGACTTCGAGGTGCCGGTGGAGGGCGGCGGCATGCCCGCTTCCATCGCGGCGGGGCCGGACGGTGCCCTGTGGTTCACACTCAACCAGGGCAACGCCGTCGGGCGGATCTCGCTGGAGGGTGAGGTCGTCGTGTATCCGCTTCCCACGGAGGGCGCCGGGCCGGTAGGGATCACGTGCGGGCCGGATGAGGCGTTGTGGTTCGTTGAGATCGGTGTTGGTCAGGTGGGGCGGATCGACGTGTCGGGGAAGATCGAGGAATTCCCGCTTCCCGATCAGGAGTCACGACCGCATGCGATCGTCGCCGGTCCCGACGGCGCCCTGTGGTTCACCGAGTGGGCCGCCGACTGCGTCGGGCGCATCACCACCGACGGCATCATCGAAGAGCATCCTCTTCCGCGGCTGCCGGAGAAAGGGGTGGCGGGAGAGGGTGACGGTGTGCGGAAGGCCGAGCCTCATGGGCTGACGGTGGGGCCTGACGGGGCGATCTGGGTGGCGCTGGAAGCCGGCGCCCTGGCTCGCCTCGACTGACCGAGCGCGCGCCGGGGAGCCGGCGCCCCGGTCCGCCCTCAACACGAAGAAGCCGCCCTCCCCACACGGGAGGGCGGCTGTTCGGTTCGGCCTTAGACGTCCATGCACCACATCCAGCCCTCGCCCGAGATCCAGCAGCGGTACCACTCGTTAGGCATGGCCTGAGCAGGCGCGCTCGTCACCCCGATGGTGATGACGGTGGTCACGGCGAGAAGGGCCAGCGCCAAGGCTCGGCGGGCACCGCGGGACATGGATGACATACGAGTTCTCATGAGCATCATGCAACACGGAGCTTCTTGGAATCCTCTTGAGCCTGACTGGTCCCCCTGGGCGCAGGGTCGCCTCGGTGCACGTGCATGGAGCCGCCCTGGTGTGTCGGCTGCACGTGCACATGCGGGCCCCGGGTGGCATGGGCGGCGGCGGGCGGAGTTGACTAGGGGCATGCATGCCATCATCGTCTCCGCCCAAGGCGGTCCAGAGGTTCTCGAATACGCCGAGCGTCCCGACCCGGTGCCCGGCGACGGCGAGGTCGTGGTGGACGTCGCCGCCAGCGGCGTCAACTTCATCGACATCTACCACCGCTCCGGCGCCTACCCGCTCCCGCTTCCCACGACGATCGGGTCCGAGGCCGCCGGGACCGTGTCGGCCGTGGGGGCCGGGGTGCAGGACGTGGCCGTGGGTGACACCGTGGCCTGGGCAGGCGTGCTGGGCAGCTATGCGGAGAAGGCCGTGGTGCCGGCCGAGCGGGTGGTGCCGGTGCCCGACGGGGTGCCGGCCGACGTGGCGGCCGCGGCGATCTTGCAGGGCCTGACCGCGCATTACCTGACGCACTCCACGCACGAGGTCAAGGAGGGCGATCAGGTCCTCATCCACGCGGGCGCGGGCGGCATGGGGCAACTGCTGATCCAGCTCGCCAAGCTCAAGGGCGCCAAGGTCTACTCGACGGTCTCCACCAGCGAGAAGGAGAAGCTGGCCCGCGAGGCCGGCGCGGACGAGGTGCTGCGGTACGACACCTTTGCTGAGGCGCTGCGCGGCAAGATCGACGTCGTGTACGACGGCGTCGGCGCGACCACGTTCGACGGCGGGCTGGAGGCGCTGCGTCCGCGCGGCCTCATGGCCCTGTACGGCGCGGCCAGCGGCCCCGTGCCACCGGTGGATCCGCAGACGCTCAACAAGCAGGGCTCGCTCTTCCTGACCAGGCCCACGATCGGGCACTACATCGCCGAGCGGGCGGAGCTGGTCCAGCGCGCATCCGACCTGTTCGGCTGGATCGCGTCCGGGCAGCTCACGATCAACGTCTCGCACCGCTACCCGCTGGCCGACGCGCGGCAGGCTCACGAGGATCTGGCGGCCCGCCGTAGTACCGGAAAGCTGCTTCTCATACCCTGACGTCCATGGATATAGGGGGATCTGTCTGGTCGTTCGCCGCCGTGGTGGCACTGCTGACCATCACCCCTGGCCTGGATACGGCCTTGATCCTGCGGACGTCCTTGGTGGCCGGGAGGCGGTCGGCCTGGGGTGTGACCCTGGGGATCCAGCTAGGCACGCTCATCTGGGGCGTGATGACCGCGGCTGGGCTGTCGGCGCTGCTGGCGGCCTCGCAGCCGGCGTACAACGCGCTGCGCTGGGCGGGGGCGGCGTACCTGGTGTGGATGGGGCTGCGCATGCTCCTGGCCAGGCACGACTACGCCCAGGAGCTGCCCGAGCGGCAGCAGGAGGACGGGTTCGGGCGGGCGTTCGGGCGCGGGCTTACGACGAACCTGCTCAACCCCAAGGTCGGGGCGTTCTACGTGGCGATGTTGCCGCAGTTCATCCCGGACGAGGCGCCGCACGCCGTCATGGGGTTGCTGCTGGCCGGCGTGCACGTGGCCGAGGGGCTGGTGTGGAGCGCCGCGCTGATCGGGTTCGCGTCGCTGATGAGCGGGTTCCTGAGATCCCCGGGGGTGCGGCGGTTCCTCGACCGGCTGACGGGTGTGGTGATCGTCGGGTTCGGCGTGCGGCTGGCCGTCAGCGACTGACGTTCGGCGTCGGCCGGCCGTCAGTGGCTGAAGCCGGCGGGCCAGCCCAGGAGGCGGGCGCCGAGCACCGCGGTCTCTAAAGTGAAGCGCTGGGTGGGGTCGTCGGGTGAGAAGCCGGTCAGGCGGCGGATGCGCTCCAGCCGGTACGTCACCGCCCGTGTGCTGAGCCCCAGCCGCCGGGCGGCGGCCGTCTGGTTGCCCTGCGAGGCGAAGATCGCCTCCAGCGTCTCGAGCAGCGGCTCGTGCCCGCCCCGCGCCCCGAGCAGCGGGCTCAGCACGCTGGTGACCAGGTCTTCGATGGCGCTCCTGTCCCGCAGCAGCACGGGAAAGACCAGCAGGTCGGCGGCCTTTACGACGTCGATCCTGAGCGCCAGCGCATCGGCCAGTTCTAGGGCCTGCGCCGCTTCCCGGTAGGAGGTCACCACCCCGCCAGGCCCGCGGTGCGCCCGTCCGACGCCGACCCGCCAGCCGGCCGGGAACCGGCCGCGTACGTGGTGGGTGAACTCCCCCACCGCGGCCGGCAGCGTGGCCGGTGTGACACATACCAGCAGCCTGTCGCGGACGGCGACGAGCACATTGTGGGAGCCGAACCTGGTGATCAAGTCCCGCTCGATCCGATCTAAATGGTCGCTGTCCCGCATGCCGCAGGCCGCCGCCACCACGTACGACTCCGCCATCCGCAGCCCGAAGTGCTCGGCCCGCTCGGCCAGCCGCTCGGCCCGCCCTTGGAGCAGGTCGTCCACGAACTCCCTGCGTGCCGCCTCCTCGCTCCGGATGGCCGCGAGCTGTGCCCGTTCGTACCCCTCAATTAGTACAGAGACCGTCCGGCGCAGTGCGGGCAACGCCAGGGACAGGCCGTCTGCGGCGGCGAGCGCGCTGTCCACCAGCACTCGCAGTGGGACCCCGAGCTCGGCGGCGCGTGTGCCGACGGCCCGGCAGGCGTCGAACGCCGCGCGGTCCGGCAAACGGCCGGTCGCGGCGCATTCGGCCAGGACTTGGCGATGCTCGCCGAGTAGATCGGCGGGCATCTCGGAGAGTGCCATCACCGAACCTCTCCGAGGATGCTGCGGCCTTCAGGCCGGGGAGGAATCGGACTCCTGCGGAGCAGGACAGGAATAGCGTGATCGCCGTCAAGGCGATCAGGCGTCCGGCCACCACGAACGCTCAAAATTGTCGGACCTCCTCGGTAGATTGGGTGATCATGACTGCGGCAGCGAATTCGGGCCAGGATGCCGGGCACGCTCGGTACACCTACCGGCTTCGCGTGTCGTCGGCCGCCCACGCCGCCCTGCTGGGCGAATGGGACCGCTGCCGCTGGGTGTGGAACCAGTGCGTGGCCACATCCAAGGCCGCGTACCTGCACAACAAGACCCACCCAGAAAGCAAGCAGACCTGCGGCCCCGCCCAGCTCGACAAGATGCTGACAGTCTGGCGGGCTGAGCACGAATGGCTTGCGGCGGGGGCGTCGGTGCCCCAGCAGCAGATCATCCGTGACTTCGCCAAGTCCCGCGCCAAGGCACTCAAGGACATCACGGAGCGGCTGCCCGTCCGGCAGCGGGCCGGGATGCCCCGCTTCAAGAAGAAGGACCTGGCCGAGCCGAGCCTGAACTACACGCGGCGCGGCTTCCGCCTCAAGGACAATCGCCTGCACCTGGCCGGAAACATCATCCTGACCGTGGTCTGGTCCCGCGACCTGCCCGCAGACCCGTCCAGCGTGCGCGTCTACCGGGACAGCCTCGGCCACTGGTATTGCTCGTTCGTCGTCCCCGCCCAGACCGAACCGCTGCCCGCCACCGGGCAGGCGATCGGCATCGACTGGGGCGTGAAAGAGGTCGCCACCACCACCAGCGACGACCACGACCTGCCACACCCCGAGTACGGCAAGAAAGCCCAAGCGAAGCTGGCCCGCTACGACCGGATGATGGCCCGCCGCAAACCCGCCCGTGGACAGCCGGGCTCGAAAGGCTATCGCAAGGCGAAGAAGCTGCGCGCCAAGCAGTACAAGAAGATCACCCGCCAGCGCCAGGACACCGGCCGCAAGTGGGCCAAGAAAGTCGTCCGCGACCACGACGTGATCGCGGTAGAGGACTTCCGCCCGAAATTCCTGGCCAAGTCCAGCATGGCCCGTAAGGCCGCCGACGCGGCCATCGGCGCGACCAAGCGCGCCCTGATCGAGATGGCCCGCAAACACGGCCGTGACCTGCGGCCCGTCAACCCCGCGCACACCACCATGGACTGCGCACAGTGCGGAGCGAGAACCAAGCACGCACTACCTCTTTCCGAACGTACCTACACCTGCGCCGCGTGCGGAGCCGTCTCCCCCAGAGACAAAAACTCCGCACGCGTGATGCTGGTCCGGGCTGGTCTGAACCCGGCTGGTGCTGATCGCATAAGACCTGACCGTCCGCTGGACGCTCAGGCAGCGTGAGCCAGGAATCCCCCACACCTTCAGGCGGGGGGAGCAGTCAAACCCCTACATCGCGCCTGTCGAAGGCGAGGACCGCGGTCAGCACGAGCACGGCCGTCGCGCCCGCCAGCACAAGGTAGTCGCCGACCGGCAGCCCCTCATAGAGGGGCCGGCCCTCGGCGTAGTAGTGGAACGGCGAGACCCACTTCAGCCAGGAGATCGCGTCCACCGAGCGGCCCACGGTGACGACCATGTAGCCGGCCACGATCCACACGCCGACCACGGCCGAGGCGATCGCCTTGCGCCCGGTGGCGGCGCCGACGGTCAGCGCCACGTTGCCGCAGAACAGCCCGAGCAGGAACACCCCCGTGTGTGTGGCCAGGATCCGGTCGAACGGCACCCCGATCTGGACGGACTCGCCCACCGTCCACACCACGGCCAGTGTCACCACCGCCACGGCCAGCAGGGCCACCGCCAGCGCCGCGAACCGCTGGAGCACCAGCCGCTTGCGGTCCACCGGTAGCGTGACGACCAGCTCCAGCGTGCCGGCCTCCTCCGGCTGCGCGATCGCCCGGTTGGCCAGCAACGTCGCGCACACGATGAACAACATCGGCACGAACAGCTGGTAGACGACCGACTGCAGGTATCCGGCGCCGACGCTCAGGTCGCCCAATCCGCCCATGAGGTCGCGCAGCGCGCCGGGGAACTTGGCCATGGCCTGGGCGTTGAACGTCGCGGGGTCCTGCCTGACGTTCTCGTAGACGCTCACGTAGAGGGTCAGGAAGGCGCTGATGCCGATCGTCCACCAGATGAGCGCCCGCCGGTAGTCACGCAGACTCTTGGCGATCATGCCGCCCGCTCCTCGTCGCTGTAGTAGGTCAGGAAGATCTCCTCGAGGTCCGGCTCCGCGCTGACCATGTGCACGACGGTGAACCGGGCGGCCGCCTTGATGAGGGCGTCCGGGCGCCCGTCGATCGTGCAGCTCACGCTCGCGCCCTCCACCCGCAGGTCCCGCACGCCCGGCAGCCCCTCGAAGGCTGCGTGCGGTACGGGCGACTCGAAGTGCAGCTCGACCCGGCGCACCGCCTTCTCGCGCAGCGCCGCGACGTTCTCCACGGCCACGAGGCGGCCGTCGCGGACGATGCCGACCCGGTCGGAGACGCTCTCCACCTCGGCCAGCACGTGCGAGGACATGAGCACCGTACGGCCCGACGTGCGCACCTCCCTTACCAGGGCCAGGAACTCCTGCTGCACCAGCGGGTCCAGCCCGCCGGTCGGCTCGTCGAGTATGAGGAACTCGGGCTCGTGCATGAACGCCTGGATCAGCCCGACCTTCTGCTTGTTGCCCTTGGAGAGCTTGCGCATCTGCACCGACAGGTCGGCGTCGAACCGCTCGGCCAGCGCGTCGATGCGGGCTTCCGGCACGCCGCCGCGTACCCGGCCGAGAAAACGCAGGTAGTCCCTGGCCCGCTCGCGGCCCTCCAGGGCCAGCTCGCCCGGCAGGTAGCCGATCCTGGAGCGGACCGCAGGCTCGCGCGGGTCGGCGCCGAGCACCCGTACCAGGCCCCGGGTGGGTCTGATCACGTCGAGCAGGAGCCTGATCGTGGTGGTCTTGCCCGCGCCGTTCGGCCCGAGGTAGCCGAAGATCTCTCCCGGCTGGATCTCGAGCGTGAGATCCTCCAGGCCCCGGCGTTTGCCGTAATACTTGGTCAGCCCTTCGGCCTGCACCACTGCTGTCATGGGCGCATCGTCCCGCTCGCCGCGCCGCTCGTCATCGGGCGGATCCGGCAGCCTGCGGCGGTCTTTGCTTCCGGAGGGCGGCAACGAGAGGGTAGGTGGGGTGGAGACCGCGTTCGTGCTCGGTGGCGGCGGCGTGCTCGGCGCGCACGAGGTGGGCATGCTGCAGGCGCTCGACGAGGCGGGCATCAGGCCCGACCTCGTGGTCGGCACGTCCGTCGGCGCGCTCAACGGCGCGGTGATCGCGGCTGCCCCGGGCGAGGCGGTCGCCAGGCTGACGGGCCTGTGGCGTTCCGACGTCGTCCGTACGGCGTTCGCCGGGTCGTGGATGGCCCGGCTGTCGACGCTGGCCAGGACCGGCACCCACCTGCACCCGATGGGGCCGCTCAGGGACGTCCTGAGCGAGACGGTGCGGGTGTCGCGGATCGAGGACCTGGAGGTGCCGTTCCAGTGCGTGGCGGCGTCGGTCGAGCGGGCGGCGGCGCACTGGTTCACCAGCGGGCCGCTGGTCGAGGCGGTGCTGGCGTCGTGCGCGGTGCCCGGCCTGCTGCCGCCCGTCGTGATCGGCGGCGAGCACTTCTACGACGGCGGGCTGGTGCACAGCATTCCCGTCGGCCGGGCGGTGCAACTCGGGGCCAAGCGCGTGTACGTGCTGCACGTCGGGCGGATCGAGCGGCCGCTGTCACCGCCCAGGCGGTTCTGGGAGGTGGGCATGGTGGCGTTCGAGATCGCGCGGCGGCACCGCTTCGCCGAGGACATGGCCAGCCTGCCGCCTGGGGTGGAGGTGCACGTGCTGCCCGCCGGGGTGACCGAGCCGCTCTCGCCGCTGCGTTATCGCGACCTGTCGCAGATCGCGGCCTGCATCAAGCGGGCCTACAAGGCGTCTTCCCGCTACCTGCGCGACGGAGGAGGATGAGAGGAGACCGTCTAGGGAGGCCGCGTTGCTCCCACCACGCATCCTGCGCCGGCTCGTGCTGGCTCCGCTGGTCATCGTGGTGACCGTGTTCATGCTCGTCACGCTGCCGTTCTGGCTCGTCGTCACGGCCGCCGCCTCGCTTCGCCTGCCGCCGCCCCAACGCAGGGGGCTCAGGTTCGTGTGGTTCGGGGTGGCGTGGCTGACGCTGGAGTCGGCTGTGCTGATCGCCTGCCTGTGGTGGTGGCTGGCGGGCGGGACCCGCCGCCAGGAGCGGCACTACGAGCTGATCAGGTGGTTTCTGTCCAAGGTGTACGCCGCCGCGGTGCGGATCTTCCGGCTGACCCTGGACGTCCAGGAGCCGGAGCCGACCGAGGAGGAGCAGGCCGCCCGGTTGACGCGGCCGGTCATCGTGTTGTCCCGGCACGCCGGCCCCGGCGACTCCTTCCTGCTGATTTATCACCTCTTGGCGCTCTACCGGCGGCGGCCCCGCATCGTCATGAAGGCCGCCCTCCAGTACGACCCCTCCCTCGACGTGGTGATCAACCGCCTGCCGAACGCGTTCGTGCCCCGCAAGTCCGGGCAGGAGGGCGTCATCGAGGAGATCCGGCGGCTGGCCGCGACGATGGGCGACCAGGATGCACTGGTGATCTTCCCGGAGGGCGGCAACTTCACCCCGCGACGCCGCCGGCTGGCCATCAGGCGACTGGAGGATAAAGGGCTGGCCGAGGAGGCGGAACGGGCCCGCGGCATGGATCACCTGCTGCCGCCCCGCCCGAACGGCGCCATCGCGGCCATCGACGCGTGCCCGTCGGCGGACGTCGTCTTCGTCGCGCACACCGGGCTCGACGACCTGGTCACGCTGGGGGACGTCTGGCGCAAGCTGCCCTTCAGCGCGCACATCACCGCCAAATGGTGGCGGGTGCCCGCCGCCCAGGTGCCGCGAACACGCGAGGACCGCATCCGCTGGCTGTACGACCACTGGGAGCAGATCGACGCCTGGATCAGCGCTCAACGGTTCCCGGTGGGAGAAAAGGGACCTCCGGCGGGCCGTGCTGGATGAGGCGGAGCAGCGCGTCCGTGTCGAGGTGCCGTTCCACCAGGTCGCCGAGCGCGTCCAGCCGCTCCTCCCTGAGCGCGGCGAAGTCCGTCCCGGGAGCCGGCACGAAGTCGCGCCCCGCCCGCTCGGCAACGTCGGCCAGGAACGCGCGGCGGAACGCGTCGTTCTCCATGGCGCCGTGCCACGTGGTCCCCCAGACGTCGCCGGTCCGGCAGCCGTCGAGGAACGGCTCGCCGCCCTCCACCGTGGCCCTGCCGTGGTGGATCTCGTAGGCGCGCACCGGGTGCCCGTAGGCGCTGCCCTCCGGGCGGGCGAGCCGTTTCTCCCGCTCGAACGCGACCCGCACGGGTAGCATCCCCAGCCCTTCCACCGTGCCGGCACCCGACTCGACGTCGTCGACGATCTCGCGCCCGAGCATCTGGAACCCGCCGCAGATCCCCAGCACCGGCCCCTTCCTGGCGATGATCGCCGCGGCCAGCCCGCGCGCCCGCAGCCAGGCCAGGTCGTCCACCGTGGCCCGTGACCCGGGCACCACCACCAGGTCGGCGTCGTCCAGCTCGGCAGGCTCGGTCACGAAGCGCACCACGACGCCGGGTTCGGCGGCCAGCGCGTCCAGGTCGGTGAAGTTGGAGATCCGCGGCAGCCGCACCACCGCCACCCGCAACGTCTGCCTGCCGTGCGGGGCGCTGACGGCGACCCTGCGGCCGTCCAAGGCCAGGGAGTCCTCGACGTCCAGCCAGAGCCCGTCCAGCCAGGGCAGCACGCCGTACACCGGGCGCCCGGTCAGCCGCGTGAGCATGTCGAGCCCGGGCTCCAGCAGCTCCTTCGCGCCGCGGAACTTGTTGATGACGAATCCGGAAATGTGGGATTGGTCGTTGGCGTCCAGGAGGCCCACCGTGCCGTAGAACGCGGCGAACACCCCTCCCCTGTCGATGTCGCCGACCACGATGACCGGCAGGCCGGCGGCCCTGGCCAGGCCCATGTTGGCGATGTCGCCCCGCCGCAGGTTGATCTCGGCCGGGCTGCCCGCGCCCTCGCACACCACCACGTCGTACTGCTCGCGCAGCCGGTCGAACGCCTCCAGTGCCGCGGTCCGCAGCAGGTCCTTGAGCGTGCCGTACTCCATCGCGTCCACGTCTGCTACGGGCCGGCCCATGAGGACGACCTGGCTGCGGCGGTCGCTGCCGGGCTTGAGCAGGATCGGGTTCATGTCCGCCACCGGCTCCAGGCCGGCGGCCTGCGCCTGCATCGCCTGGGCCCGGCCGATCTCGGCGCCCTCGGCGGTGACGTAAGAGTTGAGCGACATGTTCTGGGCCTTGAAGGGCGCGACGCGCACGCCCTGGCGGGCCAGCCAGCGGCAGATGCCGGCGGTGACCACGCTCTTGCCCGCATCCGACGTCGTGCCCGCGACCAGCAATCCCCCGGTGACCATGGAATCACCGTACCGGGAGGGGACTTATGGCGAAATTTTCCTATAACCCCCCCTTTTACGGATCCTGTGACTTGCGCACTCTGACTAGAACATTGCCCTAGAACTCGATTCTAGATTTCCCTACGGAAACCTCATCGTCGGCATCGCCTCCGACCGGCTCGGGTCGCTGTCGGCGGGCATGTACATCCTGGTGATCCCGATGGTCGTGGGAGGCCTGCTCACGCTCGGGGCGCGGGCGTCGTTCGAGCGCGACGCCCGCAAGGTCATGGAGGCGGCCGCCCGCGACTGACCGCGGACGCCCGCCCTCCCGCCGCGTCAGCCCTGCGGGCCGCGGTGTTGCTGGTCGTGGCCCCGGGGCCGGTCGCGCCGGGACGCGCCGCCGTAGCGACGTTGCAGCGCGTCGGTCCCCTTCTCGATCTGCTGGTCGTACTTGTGTCCTGTCCGCTCCTTCGCGAACCGCTCGACCCGGTCCAGCAGGTGATCGGCCTGCTTGGAGTGCCCTCTGGCGAAGCTCTCCGCTTTCCTCAGCCATTCCCCGATACGGCTCATGACCGTTCTCCCCGTTCTCCACGTTCTGGGACTACCGCTCGCCCCTACCCCGAGTGGTCGGGACAATCACCGGGGCCCGCCAGAGCCGGCAAGGAGGGGGCGGCGTTGTTCGAGTCCTCATGACCTGGTGTTCTGCCGGCCGAAAACGGGTTTGGACGGGTCCTCGAGAGGCAGGGGACGCTCGTGACCGTCACGCTCGCGCTGGCGGGCGACACCATGCTCGGCCGCGGCGTGGCCGACCTGCTGGCCGCGTCCGCCGATCCGGACTTGTACCTGTCGGACGGGGTCCGCGAACACCTCGCCGAGGCCGACGCGGTCGTGCTGAACCTCGAATGCTGCATCTCCGATCGTGGCAGCCCGTGGTTCTCGCCCGGCAAGCCGTTCCATTTCCGCGCACCGCCCCAGGCCGCGGACCTGCTCGCCGAGGTCGGCGTCAGCTGCGTCACGCTGGCCAACAACCACGCGCTCGACTACGGCTACGACGCGTTGCTCGACACCCGCGCGCATCTCGAACGCGTGGAAGTTCACGCGGTGGGTGCCGGCGCCGACGAGGCGCAGGCGCGGCAGCCGGCCGTCCTCACCGTGCGGGGGATGCGCATCGGCGTCATCGCCGCGACCGATCATCCGCTGGACTACGCGGCCCGCCCCGACCGGCCGGGCGTGGCCTACGCGGACCTGCCCTCGGGTGTGCCGTCCTGGCTGACGGACGCGGTGGCCGCGATGCGCGCGGAAGCGGACGCCGTGCTGGTCACGCCCCATTGGGGTCCCAACATGACGGCCGGTCCGCAGCCCTACATCAGCGCGGCAGCCACGACCTTGGTCGAGGCCGGAGCGAGCCTGGTCGCCGGCCACTCCGCGCACGTGGTGCACGGCCTCGCGCCGCCGGTCCTGTACGACATGGGCGACTTCCTCGACGACTACATGGTGGATCCCGAGCTGCGCAACGACCTGTCGTTCCTGTTCCTGGTGACGGTCGACCAGCTCGGCCCGGTGCGCCTGCGGGCCGTCCCGCTCAAGCTCGAGTACGCCCGTACCGTCCTGGCAGAGGGGGACGAACGTGCCTGGCTGGGTCGGCGCTTCGCCAGCGCCTGCGCGGACTTCGGCACCACCGCCGCATGGGAGGACGGCCTGCTGGCCGCGGACATGCGCTAATTGGAGTGCGTCTGCCCGCCTTGGGTAGGTTTGATCTGGGAAAACGGGAATAAGGTCCCGTCATCGCGAGGGGGAGGTGATGTCACCGATGACCCGCGAGATGGAGAGTCATCCCGACATCATCCGCATGCGGGAAAGGTACGAGGTCGCCGCGGCCAATCCGGCCGTTCAACTGGCGGACGGGCTGACCCTGCTGGCCGGGCTGTTCTTGGCGCTGTCGCCGTGGATCGTGGGATTCGTCAATCTCGGATCGCTCAGCGTGAACAACATGGTCACCGGGATCGCCGTCGCGCTGCTGGCGCTGGGCTTCAGCTCGGCCTTCGGCCGCACGTACGGCATCGCCTGGACCGCCCCGCTCATCGGCCTGTGGACCATAGTGGCCCCGTGGCTGATCAGGGGCGAGCCCGCCACGGCCGGGGCGATCACCACCAATGTGATCGTCGGCGCCGTCATCACCGTCCTCGGCCTGGTCACCGTGGGCATGGGCATGACGAGAAGAAGGCGGTGAGAAACCTGTCCCGGGCCGGATGACCTCCGGCCCGGTCCCGTGGACACTCAACGGCGGGCGAACCTGGCCGCCCAAGGACCGGACAGATCGGTCTCATCCCAGGTCAGCATGTACGGCGGGAGCCGCAGCGCCTTGTGCACCGCCACGACCTGCGTCCTGCGTTCCAACGCCTGGCGGATGCGGGCCGGCAACCGCTCCGCGAAGCGCTGGATGACGCCTTGGGAGTCGCAGCCGAGCAGATAGCCGATCTGCACGCCGTTCTCTCCGTAGACCAGGCACGGCGGGCGTACCCCCAAGCTACGCAGCTCCGCCGCGGCCCGGCCGATCTCGTCCCTGCCGTGACGGTTGCCGGCCCCCATCCCATAGACGTGCGCGCCCTGGAGCGTCAGGTGCGCCAGCAGTCCGGCGATCACCACCACCGCCACACGGCGGCGCAGGCGCAGCCCCGCGACCGCCGCCTCCGCCACCGGCAACGACAGCAGCGCGTAGGCCGGCGTCAGGAAACGCGGCGCCGCGTAGTCCACATAGAACAGGTACGGCAACGCCATCGCCACAGCGGTGCCCGCGGCCAGGAGCATCGGAGGCAGCCGGCGCTCGCGCCAGGCCGCCCACAGGCCGAGCGCGGCCATCACGGGGATGGCCAGCCACCAGATAAGCGCCACCGGGGAGACCGGACCGCAGTCCGTGCCGTACCTGCACAGCGTGGGGCCGTCCAGTGCCCTGGCATGCTCGATGAGCGACACGCTCCATCCCATGGCGTTGTGCTCGCCCGCGTCCCGCAGCCGGGTCGCGAACCCGCCGAAACGCGCCTGCGCCTCGATCGCCCACTGACCCCACCCCACGCACAGACCGGCCACGATGGCGGCCAGCGCGGCCGGCAGGCGGCGGCGCACCACGGCGAGAGCCCCTACCGCCAGGGCTGCCGCGGCGACCAACGCGTCGGACGGCCGCATCAACGACATGACGGCCAGCGTCCCCGCCAGCCCCACCAACGCCGGCCGGGAACGCTCGGCCAAGATGAGGAAACCGGTGGCCGCGACGGCGGCCAGTGCGACGTACAGGTTGGGCATGGCCTGATTGCCGTAGAACAACGTCAGCCAGCAGCCGCCGAACAGCAGGGCGGCCAGCGGCACCACGTGATCGGCCCGCACCCGAAGCCAGACGTAGAACGCGCCGAACAGGGCCGCCGCCGACACCGCCGTCAGATACAGGCGCAGCACGAACACCGAATCGGTCACCGCCACCACGGGCGCGACCAGGAGCGGCACGCCCCGCGCCCGTGGCGCGCTGAACACGGCAGGCGGCGCGTGGGGGGCGACCTGGCTGGCGTAGACGGCCTCGTCCCAGCCGATACCCAGGCTCGGCGAGACCAGCAACAGCTGGGCCACGCCGTACAGGACGCTCACCCACGCCAGCAGCACGACCGGGCGCACGGCGGGCCCAGGGGCGGCAAGGACCGCGCCCGGGCGCGGGACCGTCACCACAGGAGAACGACGCCACAAGTCCACGACAACCCCCCGCAACAGGGCCTGCGCGGACATATCCGCTGGTCACGGCGCATTCACCGGGCGGCCCACCACTGATCTGGAATCTGCTGGGTAGGACTGCCCTGAAAATCCCATCCTTCTTCTCAGGGAGGCGAAAAAGAATGGGCACAACGCAAGGCAAGACCGTTCAGGACGTGATGCACCAGGGAGCGCAGTGCATCGGCGCGAGCGACAGCCTGCGCAGGGCGTCGCAGATGATGCGCGACCTGGGGGTCGGCGCGTTGCCGATCTGCGGTGACGACGACCGGCTCAAGGGCATCATCACCGACCGGGACATCGTGATCAAGTGCTGTGCCGAGGGCAAGGACCTCGACCGGACCACGGCGGGCGAGCTCGCCCACGGGCTGGTCTGGGTGGACGCCCACAGCAGCGTCGAAGAAGCGCTGCAGAAGATGGAGAAGCACCAGATCAAGCGCCTGCCGGTGATCGACAACCACCGGATCGTGGGCATGGTCAGCGAGTCGGACCTGGCGAAGGAACTGCCGGACAACAAGCTCGCCGAGTTCGTCCACCGGGTCTACGCGCCGGCGTGACACCGAGGTGCACCAGCACGTTCATCCACGGGTTGGTGCGCCCCGCCAACCCCCCACTCCCCCGAGGGAGGGGGCATCCCAGGGCGGAGAGGCGCCCTGGCCCGTGACGACGTAGCCGCGGTCGTCGAGGGCGACGGCGCCCTCCGGCCATCGGGTGTGCGGGTCGTACCCGGCGTTTCTAGTGAGGCGTCCTCCCGAGCAGCTCGTGGGCCTTGGCCGCGTGGTCCGACTCGACGAGGACCTCGTACTTGTCGGCGACGAGGCCGGCTTCGGAGACGAAGTCCCGGTGGCCGCCCTGCACCGCGTGCGCGATCAGGCCGAAGATGGCTCCGGCCACCGCGCCCCACAGCAGCCCCCAGAACACGACGGCTATCAGCGACATGGCGGTGTTCGTGAAGATCCCGAAGAACAGGCCGATGAGCAGCCCGAACCAGGCTCCGCTCAGCGCGCCCCAGCCGGCCGCGCGCAGGTAGGTCATGCGGGCGACGACCTGCTCGATCGAGCGCAGCCCCACGCCTACGATGAGCGTCCCCTTGACGGGGAACCCGTGGTCGGACAGGAAGTCGACGGTCTTCTGCGCCTCCTGATAACTGCGGTAGGTCGCGATCGGTTCCTTGTTCGTCGTGATGAGTGTCGACGAAACCATGTGGGACACGGCTCCTCCTCTCCTCCCCATGCAGAAGACATGCGGAGATCTCGGGTGCCCACATTTCCGACCCTGCTCCTGGCCCTTCCCGCCCACATCCCCCAGACGTGTAGTCAGTCTCGTCTTCCGTCGTGTGCCCGGCCGGGGGCGACCCGCCCCTGTGCCACCGCGAGGCGGGTGAGTTCGACGCGGGAATTGATGCTCAGCTTCCGGTAGACCTGCCGCAGATGGAACGTGACCGTGTGCACGCTGATGAACATCTGCTCGGCGATCTGCCGGTTGGTCCACCCGTCAACGGCCAGCAGTGAAACGGTGTACTCGGTCTCGGTGAGGCTGTCCCAGCCGGAGTCCGGCCGTTTGGCGGAGTTCCAGTGCCGGTGGCGTACCCCCATGCCGCGCAGCCGCTGCCGGATGCGGGCCGCGTCCCTGAGGGATCCGGTCTCCACGTACGCTGCCAGGGCGAGGTCCAGGCTTCTCGCCGCCTCCTCACGCCGCCCGGCCGCCTCGAGCGCCATGCCGAGATCTTCCTCGGCCGAGGCCCGCGCCCATGCGTCCACGGCCTGCTCGGCGGCGCTCGCGAGAGCGTCACGATCGCCGTCGAGCAGACCCCGGACGTGCGCGGCGGGCGCGGCCAGCGCGGGGAACTGCGGGTTGGCCCGGCTGAGGGCCTCCGCGGCGACGGCGACGGACTCTGCCGCGGACCGGTCGTCGGCGCCGAGCGCGACCCTGACCAGCCACGGTCCCGCCGTGGGCTCCATGGCGAGTGCCAGCGGCCAGGAGAGGCCGGCGAGCAGGGGCACCGCGCTGTCCGGGCCGTCGCGTGCCTCCGTGATCTGCGCGGCAAGCAAGGCGTGGCGGGTACGCGTCTCCAGCGACCCTTCCGGCGGGTCCGCGACATGTCGCGTCGCCTCACGCAGGTCGCCACGCCGCAGCGCGACGGCGGCGAGCACGGCGCCGGCCGCCGCGGCTGACAGGGGCGTGTCCAGCGCGCCGGCGAGGTCCAGCGCGCGCTCGGCCTCGCCGGCCGCGCCGTCGAGCCGGCCCGCGGCCAGCTCGGCGCGGGCCTCCAGCGCCGAGGCGTCCGCGGCCCACGCCAGGTGCCCGTTGGCGAACATGTCCTTGCGTGCCTGCCGGAGCATCGCCCTGGCCTCGTCGAGCCGGTGCACGTCCGTGAGCAGGGCGGCGGTGATGAGGCACACCTCGTAACGGCGCTGCCCGGGCCGGTCCGCGCCGACCGGCCGACGCGCGTCGCCGCTCGGCCTGCGGGCCTCCTCGGTCACCCGGCGCGCCTGCTCGGCCAGTGCCAGCGCGTCCGCGAACCGGCCTTGCTCCCGCTCGGCCACGGCGCGGGCGATCAGCGCGGCGGCCGCGGCCGCGGGACCGTGCCGGGAGCGCTCCGCGAGGACCTCGTTCGCGTACTCCGCCGCGACGCCGCCGCTGCGCTGCCGCGTGACGGCGTACAGCCGCACGAGGACGGCCCGGTCGCGGACGTGCTGGGGCAGACCGGGAACGGCCAGCACCGTCTCGGCCTCCCTGACGGCCTCCTCGCCCCGGCCGGTCAGGTACATGACCTCCGACAGCAGGGACCGCAGCTCGGCCATGCCCGGCACGGAGCCGTGATCTGCGAGGCTCCTCCTGACCATCCGCTCGGCCTCCCGCAGGCGCCCCGCGGCGATCGCGGAATCCATGGCCGCGACAGCGGGGGGCGCGGCGTCCTCGAGCACGGCGAACTGCTCCACCAGCGTCTCCTGCACGGGAGGCGGGATCCACGTGGCGACGACCTCTCTGACCAGTTCGTGGGGGAAGGCGAGGCCACGCCCGGTCACGGCCAGGACACCCGCCGCCGTGGACTCCTCCATGGCCGGGAGCAGCGCGGCGGGCGTGACGCCCAGCAGCGACGCCGCGTGTTCCAGCGACAGCGACCCGCCGAGCACCGCGGCCGTCTCCACCAGGCTCCTGGCCTCCGCGCCCAGCGGGTCGATCCAGCCCCGCACCACGGCCCGAAGCCGCGCGGGCAGGTGCGCAGCCGGCACGGGCGCCCCGAGCAGGCCTTCGCCGCGCAGGCCCGCGAGCAGCTCAGTGATCAGCAGTGGATTGCCGCCGGCGGCGGCCACGAGCGCCTGCGTGGCCGCGTCGGGCCGGTTCCCGAGCGTGTCAGCGGCCAGCGCCGTGGCGGCGTCCGGGGAGAGCGGGGCAAGCGTGGTCCGCGCGGCCCCGTGCCGCTCCAGCAGGTCGAACAGGGCGGCGCCCGGACCGTCCCGGACGGCGGTCGAGCGGCTCAGCAACCAGCCGACGGGCCGGTCGGCCAGCAGTTCGTGCAGGGTACGAAGGGTCTTCAGCGTCGCCGGGTCCGCGCGGTGCAGGTCGTCGAGCACCGCCAGCACCGGCGCCCTGGCGTCCAAGGCCACCTTCAGCCGTTCCAGCAAGCGCGTTCCTGAGCCGACGGGCGCGGCGTCGTCGGGCTCGGCTCCCAGGTCGAGCGCCTCGAGCAGCACGCCGCACGGAACGAGCTCCCCCAGCTCCGCCACACCGCCCTGCACCACGGTGATGCCTCGTGCGGGGGCCGCGGCGGCGGCCTCGGCGAGCAGCCGGCTCTTGCCCGCGCCCGGCTCGCCGTCGACCAGGAGGGTCCCACCACGCCGTCGCAGCACGCGCAGCAGGCCGTCGACATGGCGCCATTCACGTTCGCGTCCCCGCATGTCGCTGCCTCCGATGAAGCGCTTTCCTGGACCGGGACGGGGAAATCTCATGCCTCTCAAGATCTTTCACACCCCGGCGGACCACGTACCTGGGGATGTGGCCTCGCCAGCCGGAACGAGCCGAAAGAGCGGGCCAAAACCGTTTTGTGTGCGCTTGGAATCAGGGCTCGCGGTCTGAGGGGGCAGCGACGCGGTCCCGCTGGAAGGTGGTGTACAACCACCACAACGACGGCAGCAGCAACACGGCGCCCACGGCCAGGGAACCCAGGCTGGCCGCCAGGACCGTGTCGGTGGCCGCCGCGTCGGCAAGGGAGACGCCGGGGAGCAGGGACGGGTACTGGCCGACGCCCCATCCCCACAGCAGGCCCGTCACGGCCAGCGCCGCGGTGACCCGTACGGCAAGGTAGGCGCGCCGCCACAGCAGCACCAGCGAGGCCAGACCGGCCACGACGGACAGCAGCAGCAACGGCAGGGCGCGCCCGGAGGTGATCTCGGCGAACAGGGCGGGCGCATCGACGCGCAGCACGAGCAACCCGGCCGCGGACAACATCCCGACGACCGCGCCGCAGCCCAGGGCCCGCAGGCGGAAGGCGGCCACCAGGTCGGCGTCGCCGGCACGCTGGGCGTCGCGGGTCAGGTAGACGGCGGCCAGGTACGCGGCGGTGCCGACGGCAAGCGCTCCCGCCGCCACTGACGTCGGGTTGACCCAGCTGCCCACCAGATCGCCCTTGGCAATACCCGGCGGCACCCGGCCCGACGCGATCGCCCCGGCGGCCATGCCGAGGAAGAACGGCGTGGCGAAGGAGGAGAAGGCGAAGGTGGCGCCGAACAGCCGCTGCTGCCACAGCTCGGTGGAGACCTTGCGGAAGGCAAACGCGGCGCCGCGCCCGATGATCCCCAAGGCGGCCAGGGTGAGCGGGATGTAGAGGGTGGAGGCGATCGCGGCGAACACCGAGGGAATACCGGTCCACATCAGCACCATGACGAAGATCAGCCAGACGTGGTTGGCCTCCCAGACGGGGCCGATGGAGTGCTCGACCAGCGCCCGCTGCCGCCGCCCCGCCACGGCGCCGCCGGCCAGCAGGTCCCAGATGCCGCCGCCGAAGTCCGCGCCGGCGAACAACACGTACGCGGTCAGCCCGACCCACAGGACGGCCAGCATGATCTCCGGCAGCGGCATGGTCACACGACCTTGTAGCCGGTGACGTCGCGCTCCTGCGGCGCGATCGGCACGGGGACGTCGCGCGCCAGGCGGCGCAGCACGTAGACCGTGGCCACGGTTAGCGCCACGTAGACCGCGGTCACCAGCACGAACCCGTACACCAGGCCGGGCGCCGGATTGACCGCCTCCGACGTCCGCTGCACGCCGTACACGATCCACGGCTGCCTGCCCACCTCGGTGACGACCCAGCCGGCTTCCAGGGCCACGACCGCGGCCACGCCCGACAACGCCGTCGCGCGCAGGAACCACGGCGAGCCGGGCAGGTCACGCCGTCGTTTCCAGGACAGCGCCAGCCAGACTGCCAGGACGAGGAGGGCGAAGCCCAGCCCCACCATGATCTGGAACGCCCAGTGCACGACGTTGACGGGCGGCCGGTCGGCGGGCGGCACCTCGTTCAGCCCGCGGATCTCGGCATTCGGATCCCAGTGGGCCAGCAACGACAGCGCGTAGGGGATCTCCAGCGCGTACCGCATCACGCCGTCGATCTCGATGCCGCCCAGGTGGAGCGGGACCCCGCGCGCGGTCTCGAACACGCCTTCCATGGCGGCGAGCTTGACCGGCTGGTTGTCCGCGACGGCGTGCGCGGCCCAGTCGCCCACACCGATCTGCACCGGCGTGACGATCGCCGCGACCGTCAGCGGGAGCAGCAGGCCGAGCCGGTGGTAGCGGTCGCGCCGGCCGCGCAGCATGGCGACGGCGTACACGCTCGCCATGCTGAACCCGGCGACCATGAACGCCGCCAGGATCATGTGGACGGTCAGGGTCGGCGCGGCCGGGTTGAACATGGCCGCCCACGGGTCCACCGCGACGACGTGGCCGTTCTCGGCCGTGAACCCCACCGGCTGCTGCATCCACGCGTTGGCGCAGACCACGAAGAACGCGCTGGCCACGCCCGCCAGCACGATCGGGATGCCGGACAGCAGGTGCGCCACCGGCGGCAGGCGGTCCCAGGCGTACAGGTAGATGCCGAGGAAGATGGCCTCGATGAAGAACGCGATGCCTTCCAGCGAGAACGGCAGCCCGATGACCTCGCCGAAGACCCCCATCAGCCCCGGCCACAGCAGCCCCATCTCGAACGACAGGATCGTCCCCGACACCGCGCCGACCGCGAACAACACGCCCAGCGCCCTGGCCCACCGGCGTGCCAGCAGCCGGTAGTGAACGTCGCCGGTGTGGTGACCCCGCCACTCGGCGAGCAGCGTGATGGCCGGCATGCCGACGCCCAGGCAGGCCACGACGATGTGCCAGCCGAGCGACAGGGCCATCTGCATCCTGGCCGCGCCGAGGTCGGCGGCGCCGACGCCGTCCACCACCTGAACGATCATCCCAGCCCCCCGGCTCCCACGGCGCGCTCCGCCGACGCGGATCCTGCCCATCGTCAGGGGTGCGTAACACTACGTGACCGGATGCCTCCGATGGCCGCGGGCGATGATGAGGCGGCCATTGTCGCCGCCGTTTTCAAGGTAACGGAATGGGCATCGAAATACATCGGCCCGCAAGCGGATGTCGAGCGGCCGCTTGTTCTCTAATCTGTGGTCCTATGAAAGACGCGGAGAACAAAGTCGCCGTCATCACCGGCGCGGCGAGCGGCATCGGGCGGGGAATGGCCGAGGCGTTCGCCGCAGTGGGAATGCGCGTGGTGCTGAGCGACGTGGAGGAGGTCGCGCTTCATGCTACGACGGCCGAACTGCGCGATGCGGGCGCGGACGTGCAAGCCGTGCCGGCCGACGTCTCGCAAGCGCAGGACGTCGCCTCGCTCGCCGAATCCGCGCTACGCACATTCGGCGCCGTCCACGTGCTGTGCAACAACGCGGGTGTCCACACCGGAAGCAAGCCGAGCTGGGAAAGCACGCTCGACGACTGGGCGTGGATCCTCGGCGTGAACCTGATGGGCGTCGTGCACGGAATCCGCACCTTCCTCCCCGTCATGATCGAGCAGGGCGAGGACGCGCACATCGTCAACACCGCGTCAATAGCGGGTTTGCTTACCGGCGGCTCGTTGTACGGCGTGACGAAGTCGGCTGTCATTGCATATTCAGAAACCGTTCACTTGGAACTCATCGGCGGTGGCTTCAAACCGCGCATATCGGTGCTGTGCCCCGGCGTGGTCAACACGAACATCTTCAATTCCCACCGCAACCGGCCGGCCAGATTCGCCGATGCCGGCCCGTTTCCGACCGGCTGGTCCGTCGACGCCGCCCGGCAGGGGTTCACGCTCGGTGTCAGGCCGCGAACCATTGGCGAGGAGGTGCTACAGGCGATTCGCGAGGAACGTTTCTACGTCCTGACGCATCCTGAATACGCCGGACACATAGAGCACCGGATGACGCAGATACTCCACGGCGAGAACCCGACGCTGCTGCCCATGCCGGGCAGCTGATCGGCGGGGTGGACAATCCTTCGCCCGGCATGATCACAATGAAGGGTTGTTCGCTTCCATTTCTCCGCACGGAGGGCGGCCCATGAACGTCCGCGACCCGCTCACCGGCCGGATCGAGCGGCCGCTCGACCCCGTCCCGCCCGACCGGCTCGCCGCCGTCGCGGCGGAGCTGCGCGCGATGGCTCCCGCCTGGCGCGACGCCGACCGCGGCACGCTGCTGTCGCGGTTCGGCGCCGCGCTCGCCGCCGACGACGAGTTGCTCGCCGCGCTGGTGGCCGACACCGGCAGGGTGGCGGAGTCGCTGCTGGAGCGGCAGATCGTGGCCGGTCTGATCGACCGGTGGGTACGCCAGGCGCCCGCCCTGCTGGCGCCACCCGCCGAGTTCTCCGCCTCGTTGCCCGGCGTGGTCGTGGGCGGCGACGCGGTGCCGTACGAGCTGGTCGGGGCGATCACCCCGTGGAACTTCCCGCTGCTGCTCGGCCTCATCGACGCCGTGCCCGCGCTGGCCGCCGGGTGCGCGGTGGTGGTCAAGCCGAGTGAGGTGACCCCCAGGTTCATCGAGCCGCTGATGCGGCTGGTGCCCGAGGGGCTGCCGCTGCGGGTCGTCGAGGGCGACGGCGCGACGGGGGCGGCGCTGGTGGACCTGGTGGACGCGGTGGTGTTCACCGGCAGCGTGCCGACCGGGCGGCTGGTGGCACAGGCCGCGGCCCGCGCGTTCGTGCCAGCGTATTTGGAGCTCGGCGGCAAGGACCCGGCGATCGTGCTGGCCGGCGCGGACCTCGGCCGGGCGAGCTCGGCGATCCTGTGGGGCGGCACCGCCAACGCCGGGCAGGCCTGCCAGTCCATCGAGCGCATCTACGTGGCCCGCGAGGTCCACGACGAATTCCTGGCGCTGCTCGCGGACAAGGCCGCCACGGTCGGGCTGACCTGCGAGGGCGGGCCCATCGGGCCGATCATCGCGCCGGAGCAGCCGGACGTGCTCGCCGCGCACCTCGCCGACGCCGCGGCCAAGGGCGCGGTCGTGCACACGGGCGGGGTGATCGAGCGGCACGGCGGCGGCCACTGGTGCCGCCCGACCGTGTTGTCCGGAGTCGATCACACGATGCTGGTGATGACGGAGGAGACGTTCGGCCCGCTGCTGCCCGTCATGGCCGTGGACGGCGCGGACGAGGCGGTCGCGCTGGCCGACGACTCGGCGTACGGGCTGTCGGCCGCGGTCTTCGCCGCCACGGAGGAGGAGGCCAGGACCGTGGCGGCCCGGCTGCACGCCGGGGCGGTCAGCGTCAACGACGCCTCGCTGACCGCGCTCGTGCACGAGGGCGAGAAGCACTCTTTCCGGCTGTCCGGGCTCGGCGGCTCCCGCATGGGCCCCGCGTCCATCAGCCGGTTCCTGCGCCGCCGGGCCTTCCTGGTCAACCGATCCGACGCCGCCGACCCGTGGTGGCACGCGACAAAGGAGTAACCGGATGGGACTGCGCGCGGACATGCCGCTGCTGGCCCGGCACGAGGGCGAGTGGGAGGGCGAGTACCGGCACCTCGGCCGCGACGGGGCCCTGCTCGACCGGCATCGCGTACGGATGACCTGCCGCATCGTCGGCGACGCCGCCTACCACCAGGTCAACCGCTACACCTGGGACGACGGGCGCACCGAGGTGCACGAGTTCCCCGGCACCTACCTCGGCGGCGGGCGGTGCGGGTTCGACACCGAACGGCTCGAGGGCGTGTTCTGGGAGGTGGACGACGCCACGATCTACCTCACCTGGCAGTACAAGAGGCAGCCGCTGCGGCTGTTCGAGATGATCGTGCTGAGCGAGGACGGCAGGTCGCGCAGCCGGGTCTGGCAGTGGCTGGAGGACGGCGTGTGCGTGCGGCGCACCCTGATCGACGAGAGGCGTGTGGCATGACGGCCTTCACCGCGCTGGCGCTGCAGGTGCGAACCCAGACCGTCAATGGCGCCGCCGATCCGCGGGCCGAGATCCGTGCCGCGATCGAGCGCATCGGCGCGCAGGTCGGCGGCTCGAAGGCGTGGCTCGGGCCCGGCCTGCGGCTGGTGGTGCTGCCCGAGTACGTGCTGACCGGCTTCCCGATGCGGGAGAGCTTCGCCGAGTGGCGGGAGCGGGCCGCGCTCGATCCCGGCGGCCCCGAGTACCGGGCGCTCGCCGGGATCGCCGTCGCGCACGACGTGTTCCTGTGCGTGAACGCCTACGAGCGCGACGAGCACTTCCCCGAGCTGTACTTCCAGGCGTCGGTGATCCTCTCCCCCGCCGGGGAGACGGTGCTGCGGTATCGCAGGCTGCACTCGATGTTCACACCGACCCCGTACGACGTGTGGGGCGACTACGTGGAGATCTACGGCATGGACGGCGTGCTGCCGGTGGCCCGTACCGAGATCGGCAACCTGGCGGTGCTGGCCTCGGAGGAGATCCTGATGCCGGAGCTGGCCCGCGCGCTGGCGTTTCGCGGTGCCGAGGTGTTCTGCCACCCGACCTCCGAGGCGTCGTCCCCGGCGCTGACGCCCAAGGCGATCGCCCGCCGCGCCAGAGCGGTGGAGAACCTGGCGTACGTGGTGTCGGCCAACACCGGCGGCCTGTCCGGCATCGCCATCCCCGGCGACTCCACCAACGGCGGCTCAGAGCTGATCGACCACGAGGGGCGGGTGCTCGCGCAGGCAGGCGCGGGCGAGTCGCTGGTGGCCGCGGCTGAGCTCGACCTCGCCGTGCTGCGCCGGGCGCGGCGGCGGCCCGGCATGGCCAACCTGCCGAGCCGGGTGAAGACCGGCTTGTGGGCCGAGGAGTACGCCAGGCACGACGGCGAGCGGCCCGGCGGGCCGGCCGCCGGCGCCAGGGACCGCGCGTGGTTCCGCACCCGGCAGGCCGAGACGATCGAGCGGTTGTACGGCGCCTAGAGCCACACGGCTCTAGGCGCCGTTCGCGCGGGCGCCGCGGTGCCAGGACAACAGCAGCCGCTCGATCCCCAGGAACGCGGTGTTGAGCGCGATGCCGAGCAGCCCGAGCAGCACGATCCCGGCCCACATGGCGGGGATGTCGAACTGGCTCTGCGCCTCCAGCATGCGGTGGCCGATGCCCTCGCTGCTGCCGACAAGCTCCGAGATGACCATCATGATGAGGGCCAGGGACACGCTCAGCCGCAGCCCGGCGAAGATCTTCGGGGACGCGGCGGGCAGGATGATCCGGGTGAGACGCTGCCAGGCGGTCAGCCGGTAGACGGCGCCGGTCTCGATGTACTGGCGGTCGACGTGTCGGGCGCCGTCCATGGAGTTGATCAGCACCGGCCAGATGACGCCGTACACGATCGAGGCCAGCTCCATCGGGGTGCCGATCTTGAACAGCAGCAGGAACACCGGCAGCAGCGTCGCCGGCGGCACCGACCTGCCGAAGTGCACCAGCGGCTCCACCAGCGCCGACAGCAGGTACGACCGCCCCAGCGCGACCCCCGCCAGCACGCCGGCCGCGCACGCCATCGCCCATCCTGTGAACAACCGGCCCAGGCTCGGCAGCAGGTCGGCGACGGCCTCGTCGGTCAGGAACGCCCGCCAGACCGGCCCGGAGAACCACATCTCGTGCAGCCTGGCCACGATCCGCGACGGCGGCGGGAAGTAGGCGGCCTGCGCCGATCGGGTGGCCAGTTCCCAGGCGATGACGGCGACGGGCAGCAGCCAATACCACGCCAGCCGCCGCCAGAACGAGCTCCGGGTCATCCGGTGTCCCCCGTACGGGCCTGATGCCAGCGGAACACGCGGCGCTCGGCGGCCGTGAACAGCATGTTGGCGGCCAGCCCGATGAGGCCGGCCCACACGACCGCGGCGAAGATCCGATCGGCCCGGTTCGCGCTGCCCGCCAGCGACTGGAACGCCCCGATCCCGCCCCCGCCCGGTGCCAGCAGCTCCACGCTCACCGCCACGATCAGGGTCACGGACACGGCGATGCGCACGCCGGTGGCGATGAACGGCGCGGCGCTCGGCAGGCTCACCCGCAACACCACCGCCAGCGGGCCGAACCCGAAGCTGCGCAGCGTGTCCTTGGCCAGGGGATCGACGTCGCTCAGGCCGTACATCGTGTTGATCAGCAGCGGCCACGAGCAGGTGTAGACGACCAGCGCGGTCTTGGCGTCGTGGCTGTCCGGGAAGACGAACACGGCCAGCGGGATCAGCGACACCGACGGGATCGGCCGCAGGAACTCCACCAGCGGCCGCGTCGAGCGCTCCAGGAACGGCACCGTGCCGAGCAGCAGCCCCGCGGGCACGGCCACCGCGATCGCGATCGCCAGCCCGCTCAGGCAGGCCGCCAGCGTGGCCAGCACGTCGGCACGGAACTGCGCCTCCAGCGGCAGCAGCGCGGCCGTTCTCAGCACGTCCGACATGTACGGCATCACGGCCGGAACGAGCCCGGCCCGCCCGGCCAGCTCGGCGACGGCGAGGAACCCCACGACCCCGGCGGCACCCAGGATCCCCCGCTCCAGGCGCCCGCCGGTCATCCGCTCAGCGGCGCGAACAGCTGCGCCACGTCCACCTTCGCCTTGAGGTAGCCATAGCCGTGCAGCAGGTCGGCCAGCTTCTGCACGCTGGCCTTGTCGGCCTGCATCGAGAACGTGCCGAGCGTCATGGCCGCCGCCGCGTCCGCCGGGATCTGCGTGTACGTCGGCACGACCTCGTCGATCGCCTTGCGGTCGGAGCCGGCGATCTGCTGCGCCTTGGCCAGCGCGCGGTGCAGGGCGGCGGCCGTCTTCGGGTTCTTGGCCAGCCAGTCCTCGCTGACGCCCCACCCGTCGATCGGCACGCCGGCCGTGACGCCGCTGGTGGTGTCGATGATCTGGGTGGCGCCGCCCTTCGTGGCGGCGGTCAGGAACGGCTCCACCAGCCAGGCCGCGTCCACCTTGCCGGAGGACAACGCGCTGAGCTGGTCGGCGAACGGCACGGGGACGTATTTGGCGTCCTCCGGCTTGAGCCCGGCCTCCTGCAGGTGAGCGTTGGTCAGCGTCTGCCCGAGCGCCTGCAGCACGTTGACCGCGATCGTCTTGCCCTTGAGGTCGGCGGCCGTCTTGATCGGCGAGCCCTTCGCCACCACGACGCCGGCCACATTGGGGGCGGCCTCCTGGCTGTGCTGGAAGAGCTTCAGCTTGGCCGCGCCCGAGTCGTTGATCGCCATCAGCGACACGTAGCTCGTCAGGAAGGCGTCCATGCTGCCGTTGAGGATCTTCGGCATGACCGCCTGCGGCGCCTGAATGATCTCCGTCTTGACGGTCAGTCCTTCTTCCTTGAAGAAGCCGCGCTTCTCCGCGATGAACAGCGGCGCCGACGACGGCACCGGCACCACGCCGATCAAAAGCTGCGTCTTCTCCAAGCCTCCTGGGGACGCCGTGCCGGCTGTGCCGGCCCCGCCTCCTCCTCCGCACGCGCTCAACGTCAGCGCGACCGCCATACCCGCGACGACGATCCTGGCCAGCTTCATGCCACTGCCTTTCTAGGTCCTGTCATCAGGTGGAGCGCGCCTCGCGGCTACCGGCCGGGACCGGCGGCCACCATCGACGCGACGTCGACCTCGTTCTTGAGGTAGCCGAACTCGAACATCAAATCGGAGACACGCTGGATGCGGGTGGCGTTGAGCGAAGTGGGGAAGGTCCCCATCGCCATGGTCATCGCCGCTTCCTTGGGCGTCTGGGTGTAGCTGGCGACGGTCTCGGCCAGCAGGACGCGGTCGCTCGCGGCCAGCGCCTGCCCCTTGGCCAGCGCTCGCTGGAAGGCGGCCGCGGTCTTGGGATGTCTGCGCACCCAGTCCTCCGTCGCGGCCCACCCGTCGATCGGCAACTTGTCGGTCGGTCCGGTGTTGGTGTCCAGCAGCAGCCGCACCCCGGCGTTCTGGGCGCTGGACAGGAACGGCTCCACCATCCACGCCGCGTCCACCTGCTTGTTCTTGAGCGCGACCAGTTGGCTCTGGAAGTCCACGACGACGAACTTCACCTGCTCAGGCGTCAGCCCATAGGGCTTCAGATGCGCGCTCACCGACATCGTGCCGAGGTTGTTGAGCGAGTTGACGGCGATCGTCTTGTCCTTGAGGTCCTGGGCCTTCTGCAACTCCGAATCCTGCGGCACCACGACGCCGGCGATGCCCGGCGAGGCCTGCAGGGCATCATAAAGGATCTTCAGCCGCGCCGTGCCGCTGCCTTGGACGTTGATGAGCGAGACGTAGCTGCCCTTGAAGACGTCGATGTCGCCGTTGAGGATCCTGGGCATCACCGCCTGCGGCGCCTGAATGGTCTCCATCGTGACGGTCAGGCCCTCTTCCTTGAAGAAACCCTTGCGGTCGGCGATGAACACCCCCGCGGAGGACGGCGTGGGGCTGATGCCGATGAGCAGCGAGGTCTTCTCCAGGCCACTGGGCGGGGCCGGTCCGGTGGCCACGCCGGTGCACGCCGCGGTCACGAGGATCGTGCCGAGCACCGCCAGCCAAGCCCGCAAAGCAGGCCCCGATTCCATGAGTTCTCCCTTGAGCGGGTCAAGCGTCGAAAGGCCGGGCGGTGATCTTACAGCACCCGCCAGGACGACTGCCAAGAAATGTCCTGATTAACGGCTCAGTCGATCGTCACCTCTTGCACAACATGTCCGAAATATGAGGTCAATCGGATATTTTCGGAAAAGTCAGATGTTTTGTAAGTGCAGCGAGACTAGTCCATCCCGTCCCGGTATGCTCAAATTACTCTTCGTGCCCAACGGGGTGCACGAGGCACCTCCCGTACCAAGACGTGTTTTCGTTGCGAGGGAGCTAGTGGGTGAATCCGGCGACTGTGGACATTCGTCCCTCCAGCCCTCCCTTAGCCTCCAAACCAGTGCATAACCGGACGAAGAGCGCACGCCGTCGCCGATTCCGGCTTCGCGATTTGAAGGTGCGTTCGCGGTTGATCGCGCTGATTCTCATCCCGACCACGCTGGGCGTTCTGGTGGGGGCGCAGCAGGTCATCGCTTCATGGAACGCAGCCGGCCAATACCACCGCATTCTGGAAAAGGCCGAGCTCAGCGCCTCGGTCACCGAGGTCGCCCATCAGCTCGCGCTCGAGCGGGACCTGGCGATGCATTACATCGCCGCCGGCCGCACGCCGGAGCGGGAGGAGCCGCTGCGCGCGCAGTTCGCCGTCGTCGACAGGGCCGCCGCCGGCATGCGTACGAAGGCCGCCGCGATGACCACCGACCACGGGGAGAGCGCATGGACGCTCAGCCGCCAGATCCTCACCCGCCTGCCCGAGATCGCCGCGGCCCGCACCACCGTACTGAAGACCGAGGTGCTCGCACTCCCCACGCTCACGAGGTACGCCCAGATCATCGGCGCCTTCCAGCAGTTCCACGGCGAGATCGGCCAAGGCGGCGAGGACGAGGCGCTGGCCACGGGCGTCCGCGCACTGTCTGCGCTGGCCAAAGCACACGAGGCCGCGTCACAGCAGCGCGGCCTGCTCGCGGCGGTGGCCTCGGCGGGCCGGTTCCAGAGCGGTGAGCTCGACCGGTTCATGGCCGCCCGGGCGCAGCAGGACAGCGAGCTGGAGGTCTTCCGGTCGGTGGCCACGCTGCAGGAGCGGCAGGCGTACGACGACACCGTCACCGGCACCCTGGTCGACCGGGCCGAGGTGATCCGGCTGCGTGCCCTCGCGCAAGCCGGGCAGAGCGGTCCCATCGACATCGCCCCGGAGAGCGGCGAGGACGCCGGCTTCTGGTTCGCGGCGATGAGCGGGACCGTCGACGGCATGTGGACGGTCCAGAAGCGGCTCGGGGCGTCGATCATCGTGCAGAGCAGGGCGCTGGAGGACGCCGCGCGCCGCGACGCCGTCGTGGCCGCCACCTACATCCTGCTGCTCCTGCTGCTCGTACTGCTGATCACCACCTTCGTGGCCCAGTCCCTGGTCAGTCCCCTCCGCAGGTTGCGCAGGGAGGCCCTGGACATCGCGGGCATCCGGTTGCCCAGGACGGTGCGCCGGCTGCGCGAAACCGGAGACGAGTCGACTCTCACCGTCGCGCCCATCGCCGTCGACTCCTGTGACGAGGTCGGGGAGGTCGCCAGGGCCTTCGACGAGGTGCACCGCGAGGCCATCCGGCTGGCCGGCGAGGAGTCCCGGCTGCGCGCGAACATCAACGCCATGTTCGTCAACCTGTCCAGACGCAGCCAGACGCTGGTCCAGCGGCAGATCAAGCTCATCGACGGGCTCGAGCAGGGCGAGCTGGACGAGCGGCGGCTGGCCGACTTCTTCGCGCTCGACCACCTGGCCACGCGCATGCGGCGTAACAACGAGAGCCTGCTCATCCTGGCCGGTCAGGAACCACCCAGGCGATGGAACCATCCCGTCGGCCTGACCGACGTCGTCCGCGCCGCCCTGTCGGAGGTGGAGGGCTACCAGCGCGTCGCCGTCGAGATCGCCGTGAACGGCGCGATCGCCGGTCCGGCCGTCAACGACACGGTCCACCTGCTGGCGGAGCTGATCGAGAACGCTCTGTCCTTCTCGTCGCGCGACACCCGCGTGCTCGTCTCCACCGGCAGGATCGACGGCGGCATCATGGTGTCGGTCACCGACACCGGCATCGGCATGACCCATGACGAGCTGGTGCAGGCCAATGAGCGGCTGGCCCGCGTGCCCGAGGTGGACGTGTCGGTCTCGCGCCGCATGGGGCTGTATGTGGTGGCGCGGCTGGCCTACCGTCACGGCATTCGCGTACAACTGCGCCCGCATGAGACGGGCGGCCTGATCGCCGTGGTGGTGCTGCCCGACGCGCTGCTGCACGCCCCCGTGCCCGCATATTCCACGATCCAGACCCCACCGCCATCAGGCTTCTGGGACAGCGCCGCCCGTCCCAGCCGGTCCGCACCCTCCGCCACCGACTGGCCGTCCTTCGCCACCGACCCCGTCCTCCCCGTGCCCCGCCGCGGCCGAACGGCCACCGGCCCGATCCCCGTCACACGCCCGGACACGGCGTCCGTCACCGGCCCGACCGCCGTCACACGCACCGACGCGGCGTCCGTTACCGGCCCGATTCCGGCCGTCCGGCCCGGCTCGGCCGGGGACGACGACTACCTGCCGATCTTCGCGCAGGTCCAGTCCGCCTGGTTCGAGCGCGGCAACGCCGGCGGAGCGACGTGGAGCTCGGCCAAGGCCGACGCCGGCTGGAGCGCCGCCGAGGCCGCGGCCACCCCGTCCGATGCCGGCGCCACCACGTCCGGCCTGCCCAAACGCGTACCCAAGGCCAATCTGGTGCCCGGCACGGCGGAAACCACGTCCGCGCCCCGAGGCGTCGCCCCCATCCCCCGGCTCTCGCCGGAGCGGATCCGCAGTCGCCTGAGCAGCTTCCAGCAGGGGTGCCGGCAGGCCCGCACCCGCATCAGCACCGGCGACCTCCCGCCCTTCACCTCCTGATCGAGGGACATCCGCGAATTTCGGTCGCAAAGATGCCCCCACCCTGGCGCGTCCTTATGACAGGCCAACAAGGCCCGAACAAGCAGCAGGGAACGTGCATCTACCTGATGACCGCCCTGATGCGTGATTTGTACTAGTTCATGAAGGACCGCCGTGAGATCTACACCCATACCCATGACCTGGTGGCCGGCCGTCGCCGCCCTGCTGATGACGACGGCGGCCTGCGGTCCGACCACGGATGCGGCGGACACGCGCACGACCGTCCATGCCACCGTCGCGGCGGACAAGACCCCTGCGATCGCGACCGTCTCGCCGACGTGGATCCGGGGGTTGCGGGTCGTCCGTGACACCAGCAACGACCGGCGTTGCGCGTGGTCGATCGCCTACCCGCAGGTGCCGGGCGCGGAGCCGTTCACGGCGGCGCTGCGCCGCTTCGTGGAGGCCCGGCGCTCCGCCTTCCTCGGCGGAGCGCCGTCGGACGATTGTGCCGCCTCCCCGGATGTCCCGGGCCCAGAGCTGAACCTGGATTTCGCGTTCCTGGTCGCCTCGGGAGACGTCATCGGGGTGCGCTACTCGCAGTGGTGGCTCGGCGGCGCCGGCGACGGCCTGTCCACGACCACGCGGTGGTACGACGCCAAGACCGGCCGCGACCTGTCGGCATCCGCGCTCATCACCCCGGCCGCGATCGACGAGCTCGGCACCACGTCCTGGCGCAGCCGGGGATCGGACACCCGGATGGCCGCCGCCGCCCTGCGCAGCGGCGACGTCGACGACGTGGCGTTCACCGCCCGCGGGGACCTGGTAGTGACGTTCGACGAGGGCGTGGCGGGCCCTGGGGCCGCGGGGCAGGTGTGGATCGCGATTCCGGCCGCCACCGCACGCCCCCTGCTGTCCGGCTTCGGCCGCAGGGCGCAGCGGCAGGTCATGCGGCCCGATCGGGAGCTACGGCTGGACGGCGCGGCCTCCCCCGCCCCGACCCCTTCGGGCCCGGCGCATGACGGCGCGGCCACCCCGACCCCTTCGGTCCCGGCTCAGGCCGAGGGCACCGTGGTCGACTGCCACGAGGTCAGGTGCGTCGCCCTGACGTTCGACGACGGACCCGGCCCGTATACCCAGACGCTGCTCGACCGGTTGGCAGACCACCATGCCCGCGCCACGTTCTTCGTCGTGGGCCGGAACGTCGCGGCGAGCCCGGACCTGGTCCGCCGGACCGCCCTGGCCGGGCACGAGCTGGGCAACCACAGCTGGTCGCACCGCGATCTCACCAGGCTGTCCGCGTCCCAGGTACGCGACGACCTGCGCCGTACCGACGAGGCCATCAAGCAGGCGTCGGGAGTCGCCCCGGTGATCGTCCGGCCCCCGTACGGGGCGGTCAACGCGACCGTGCGCGCGCAGACCCCGCACCCGCTCGTCCTGTGGAGCGTGGACACGCTGGACTGGAAACACCGGGACGCGGCGCGGGTGACCCGGGCGGCGCTGTCGGCGGCCCGGCCCGGCGCGGTCATGCTGTTCCACGACATCCACCCGACCACGGTGGAGGCGATCCCGCGGATCCTGCGGACGCTCTCCGCCCGCGGCTACCACTTCGTGACCGTCACCCAGCTGATCGGCGCCGGCCTCCCTGCCTCCCGGACCGTTTTCAGCGGCGCCACACCGGCGCCGTGAGCGGCGCGGGGCGACATCGAACCATCACGACGATCATCTGGAGGCGAGCGTGAATTCGGCGCACCGGCAAGAGTTCCATGAGTTCGTGACGGCGCGGTCTCCGACGTTCATGCGGCTGGCGTACCTGCTGACCGCCGGAGACCAGCACGCCGCCGAGGACCTGCTGCAGACCAGCCTCGCCAAGACGGCGCTCAAGTGGGGCCGGATCGACGACCCCGACCGTTACCTCAGGCAGGTGATGTACCGGCAGCAGATTTCCTGGTGGCGGCGGCGGAGAGAATACGCGGTCCCGGACATCCCCGACCGGCCGGGCACGGACGACACCCATGCCGTGGAGCTCAAAGTCATCGTCCACAAGGCGCTCGGCAAATTGACCGCCAGACAACGGGCCGTGCTCGTGCTGCGTTACTTCGAGGACTGCTCCGAGTCCGTCGTGGCGGACACGCTCGGGTGCACCGTCGGCACGGTACGCAGCACCGCGCACCGCGCCCTGGCCCGGCTCCTGCAGCTCTGTCCCGAGCTACGGGACCTGCACATCCGCTCGAAGGCTTGAGAGGACCCACGACATGACCACTGACGAGCTCGTGAAGAACACGCTCACCGCGGTCGCCGACCAGGCCGTGGTCCCGGCCGGTCTGGCGCAGCGCGCCTGGCGGCAGCGCACCCGAAGGCGCATCACCACCGCCACCACCGCCGCGGTGGCCATGATCGCCGCCGTCACCGCGGGCACGATCACCGTGCCGTCCCTCGACGGCCGGGACGACGGCCAGATCGCCACCAGCGTGATCACCCCGTCCAGCGTGGCCGCCGATCCCGGCCATCCCACCCCGCAGAGCCGCGTCGCCGCGGGGAGCGTGACGCTCACCGCGTACGCCTCCTGCCCTCAGGGCGGAACCGGCTGCTCCTGGAGCATGCTCGACCTCGGCACCGGCCGCTACCGGACCACGCCCTGGGGATGGGTCGCCGTCTCCCGCGACGGCAGCACCGCCGCCGTGCTGGAACGGTCGCTGCCCGCCCGCCGGATCGGCGTGCTGGACACCGCCACCGGCACGGTACGCCGCTGGATCGACCTCGATCGTGCTGATGCCGGTGGCCTCGTCTGGTCCCCGGACGGGCGCCGGCTGCTGGTCACCGCCTACAACGCCGACCCAGGGCTGGTCGATGCATCCGGCGGGCAGACGTCGAGGACCGGCTTCTACATCGTGGACGCCGACAGCGGCAGGGCCACCTTCCACCGCCTGCCCGGCGACCCAGCCTCCCTCGGCATGCGCGCCGATCTGTCCTGGAGCCGTGACGGCTCGCTCATCTGGGAGGAGACCGGCTCCCCTCAACAGCCCCGCAGGTACTACGCCCTGGACGGCACCGCGCGCCCCGGCCCTGAGCAGGAGTCCCGCAGCGACCAGCCCGCCGGAGCGTCCCCGGACGGCGGCCGGCTTGCCCACGGCGGCAAGATGGGCTCGGCCCCCTTCGTGGCGGACATCGCTTCCGGGGAGACCACCCTGCTGCAGCCCTCCGGCGGCCAGGACATCGGCAGGTTGCTGACCTGGACCGACGACACGCATCTGATCGCCTGGGCCACGGACCGCAGCGCCGCCGGCGCGTTCCGGTTCCGCCTGGTCCTGGTCGACGTCGAGGATCCGCGAGAGGTCACGCCGCTGACCGGGTGGACCGATCGCCTCGCCCGGCCAGACTGGCTGCCGGCCTTCACCTGACGGCCCCCGGGCAGGCCGGCCCGGGTGCGGGAAGTTTTCGCGGCGCCCCTGTCCGGAACCGTGCCGCCCGTTCGTCGTACGGGTGAGATCCTGACCACGGAGGAGCGCGACATGAAGTACATGATGTTCGTCTGCACCGACGGCGAGCCGGACACCGACAAGGCCGACCTGCCCGACATCGACACGTGGGTGGCGGAGAACGACGCCCGCGGCCGGCGCCTGGACGGCCACGAGCTGGCTACGACGTCAGCGGCCACGACGGTGCGCGTACGCAACGGCGAGCTGCTGGTCTCCGACGGCCCGTTCGCCGAGACGAAAGAGGTGATCGTGGGGTACGACCTCCTCGAATGCGCCGACCTGGACGAGGCGATCGAGGTCGCTCGCACCCACCCCATGGCCAGGGAAGGACGGATCGAGCTACGCCCGTTCGCCGACCTGACCGTACCGAGGGCGTGAGTGATGCGAACTCCGTCGGCGGCGGCGCGGCGCAAGCCGCAGGAGCCGCAGGAGCCGCTCAGGATGACCGGCTCCTCTACGTGACGGGAGGAGACGTCGGGTCAGGCGCCCCGGATCGGGAGGATCACCGCTAAGGGGTGCGCCGGGTCGTGGTAGACCAGTTGCCGGTAGAAGTGTGGTTGGTCTGGGTCAGGCCTCGATGACGGGGTTGTCAGCCATGGTCCGCCCGGCTCGCCGGACGGACGCGGCATCGGCTTCCACCGGACCGTTCCCGGCCTGCGGGCATGGGCGAGCCCGAACTCGATGGCGCGTCGCGGAGCTGGCCGGGCAGGAAGATGTCGTACCAGCCGCCCCTGTCCCAGGAGGGCGAAATGTCGGAGATCGGGACGGCCGCCGTCCCTCGTTCGGCGACCAGGGCGATGGCGGCCCGCATGAGAGCGGAGCGCGTACGGCGGTCCTGAGCGGGGCGACCGGGCCTTCTCGAGGAGAGTGTCCTGGTCAGCGGATGATGCGCTCCCGGGCTCGGAGCAGGGCCGCCACGATCACGTCCTCGCGGTGGGGGTCGAGGCGGGATCCTGCTCAAGGGGGAGGTGCCCTCGCCGCTCGACCCGCCGTCGGGATGCAGGTTCCGGACCCGCTGCTGGCAGGCCCAGGACGTGTGCGCCCACGAAGTGCCGCCCTTGGAGCCGTCCGGCGACGAGCCGGCGCACGCGGCCGCATGCCACTTCCAGCTCCAGGAGGCGGCCGCCGGGTCGTAAGGGATGGGCTGGTCGTACGTCCTTTATGGTCTAGACTCCCACGAATGTTCGCGGCCCCTGCCCGGCTGGCCTGGCTGGACGCCCTGCGGGGGCCGGCCGCGCTGGCCGTCACGATGCATCACGCCGGCTGGACCTTCATCCCGGGCGTCTGGGCGGAGGTGGACCGCCGGATCGATCTGGGCACGTGGGGCGTGTTCGTGTTCTTCCTGGTCAGCGGCTACATCATCCCGGCCTCCCTGGAACGGCGCGGCGACCTGCGTGCCTTCTGGACCGGCCGGGCCTTCCGCCTCCTCCCCCTCCTGCTCGCCGCCTGCTGCCTGGCGCTCCTGCTCGCTCAGGCCGGCGTGCTGCCGCTCCATCCCGGGCTCGGCGAGCGTCCGCTGCCCCTGGTCGTGCTCGGCAACCTGACGATGCTGCAGGAGCTGCTCAATCTGCCCGCCGTCATCAGCGTGACGTGGACGCTGTCGTACGAGATGGCGTTCTACCTGATGAGCGTCGCGCTGTTCGCGGTACGGCAGGCACACCGGTCGGCGGGGATCGCCGTCGCCCTGGCGTTGACCGCCGTGCCCGTGGGCCTGCTGCTCCCCCGGGCGACGATCGGCGGCCGGGCCGACCTGGCTGCCGCGCTGCTCGGCCTGGCGGTCGTCGCGGCCATCGCGGTGACCGTGCTGGGGCACGGCAGGACCCGCACGGCGGCCGCGGCCGCGGGCGGTCTGCTCGGGCTGGCGCTCGTGGTCCTGGGCAGCCGGGCCGGCACCTGGCAGGGCGTGATCATCCTGGCGACGATGTTCGCGGGAACGGCCGTATACCGCGCCGAGCAGGGAACGATCTCCTGGCGCGCGGCCGCCGTCGCGGTGGTGGCGGTGCTGGGATGCGCGCTCCCCGCCAAGGACGATCCCGCCTGGGCGCCGGCGATCGTGCTGGCGTTCGGCGTCTTCGCCCTGGCGTACGCGCTGCGCCGGCGGGCGTTCCCGAGCTGGTTGGCGCAGCTCGGCGTGATCAGCTTCTCCCTCTACCTGTTGCACCCGCTCCTGCTGTACGTGGTCCCGGATCTGGCCCTGTTCTTCGTGGTCCTGATCGCGCTCAGTATCGCCACGTACCACCTGGTCGAGGCGCCGGCCCAGCGCCTCGGCAAACGTCTGGTCCGCCGGGACCAGACCGTTTCCCGCGACTGAGGAGCGAAGAGCCCCTGATCATCACCGCACCGCTGAACCTCAGTCCACGAGACCGAGCTGGCGGCCGGCCCGCAACGCCAGCCAGACTTCGGCGAACGCCGCGGTGGACGACAGGTCGCGGCCCGTCAGCTCGGCGAACCTACGCAGCCGGTACGCCAGCGTGTTGGGATGGATGTGCAGCGCGGTCGCGGCGTCCTCGGTGCGCCGGTCGCGCTCCATCCAGGTCCGCACGGACGTCAGCAGCTGCGAGCCGTGCGCGGAGTCGTACGCCAGCACCTTGCCGAGCACGTTCTCGACCAGCGCGGTGAGCGCCCAGGGGTCGTCGGGCAGCCACCTGCCGGTGGTGTCGTCGCCGTAGTGCACCAGGGCGCGCCCCGACTCGGACGCCGAGGACGCCGCCCACACCGCCTCCCGCTTGGGAACCTGCATGGACTCCCCCGGCGGGAAAGGCCTGCTCATGCCGGCCGCCACCTCCGGCAGCGCGGCGACGGCGGCGCCGAGGGCGGGTGAGCCGAGAACGTAGCGGTCCTCGCCCCTGCGGAGCATGAGGTGTGGCTGATCGTCGAGCGCGCGATGAATGGCCTCGTCGGGCACGTTCCTGATCACGAGGAGGGCCAGCTCGGCGTCCACGGGCAGCCCCATCCTGACCAGCCGCCGCCGCGCCGTGGCCGGCTCGAGGACGTCCTGGAGCAGCTCGGACAGGGTTTCCGCGCCCTGGCGGCGCAGCGTCTCGCGCTCGTGGCGGGCCATGGCCACCTGCAGGGCGGCCACGGTGGCGATGTGCTGCACCACGGCCAGCCCGGCGGGCCTGGCGCCCTGGCGTTCGAAGGCGACGAGAAAGCCCGCGGGCCCGCCCGGCGCCGGCACGGGCAGGACGAAGCCCCCGGGAATGGTGGGCGGCGCTTCCGGCTGGGACGGGAGCACGGCCAGATCGGGCACCGGCACTCCCGGCAACAACGGCCGTCCCTGCGGGGTGCAGAGGTAGACCTCATAGCCGGACAACCGTTCGAGACGTTTGAACAACGTCGCGGTGCCGAGGTTCTCCGCCGCCAGCCAGCGCAGCGCGCCGAACACCTGGAGCTGTGCGCCGAGGCGTTGACTGGCGTCCTCCTGCACGGCCGCGGCCACCTCTTGGGCGATCGCGATGAACGGCACCGCCAGCGGCACCTCGAGCACGGGCATCCCCCGCTCCTCTGCGGCCTCGATGAAGGTAGCGTGCAGCGGCGGCACGTGCAGCTGCGCCGACAGGGCGAGCGCGGACACGCCCGCATCGTCGAGCCGTTCCAGATAGGCACGCTGTTTGGCGGCCTGGCGCGGGATCGCGATGCCCGTCGTCATGATGACCTCCGCGCCGAGCAGCCACGGCGTGGGGTCGTCGAGCTCGCTGACGTGCGCCCACGACACCGACCGCCCCAGTCCCGCCTCGCCGGCCAGCAGCCGCAGCTGGAGGGCGGGAGAGCGCAGCAGGTCCTCCACCGACACTTTTGTGGTCACCCACAAAGGATATGGCGCGTCTTCAGGTCTGCCCCGATTGAAGGTCCGCAGTGCGCCCCCCACACTCAATCCCATCCACCTGTATGGGAAGGCACGGGCACCACATGAGAAGAGCACTTGCCATCACCCTCCTCACCGTGAGCGGACTCGCTCTCGCCGGCTGCGCCGCGCCTGAGGAGACCACGGCGGCCCCCACCACCCGGATCTCAGCGGGCGCGAAGGACGAGGCGATCGCCAAGCTGCTCCCCGCGGACATCCGGCAGGCCGGCAAGGTACGCGTGGCCTCCGGCGTCTCCTTCCCGCCGATGGAGTTCTTCGACACCGACAACAAGACCGTGCTCGGGTTCGACGCGGACCTGGGCAAAGCCCTCGGCGAGGTGCTGGGCGTGGAGTTCGCCTTCGAGAACGTCAACTTCGACGGCATCATCGGCGGGCTCAACGCGGGCCGCTACGACCTGGGCCTGACCAGCATGCTCGACAAGAAGGAGCGCCAGCAGCAGGTGGACTTCGTCGACTACCTCAAGTCCGGGTCGGCCCTCATGGTGCCCAAGGGCAACCCGCAGGGCGTCAAGGAAGTCCTCGACATGTGCGGCAAGAAGGTCGCCGTCGAGAAGGCCGCGACCGGCGACCTGCTCGTGGACGACGTCACGAAGAAGTGCGCCGACGGCGGCAAGCCGGCCGTGGAGAAGGTGCCCTTCCCCGACCAGGCGAGCGCCGTGCAGGCCCTGCAGTCCAAGCGGGCCGACATGGTCGCCGCGCTGGACCTGACCCTGGCCTACAGCGTGAAGCAGGCCCCGCAGCAGTTCGAGGTCGCGGTGAGCGCGATCGACCCGCTGCCCGTCGGCATCCCCGTGCCCAAGAACAAGCCGCAGCTGCGTGACGCCGTCCAGGCCGCATTGAAGAAGGTCATCGCGAACGGCACCTACGACCAGCTGCTGGCCAAGTGGAACCTGCAGGCGCAGGCGTTCAAGGACGCCGCGATCAACGCGGGCGCATGATCGACGTTCAGGAGCACGCGACCGAGCCGATCGTTCCGCTGCGGCGCACCGGCCGGTGGGTGGCCGGGGCGGTGCTCGCGGTGCTGGCCGCGATGGCGATCAGCTTCGTGGTGACCACTCCGGCACTGCGGCTCGACCTGGTGGCGGGGTACCTCTTCGAGCGGTCGATCATGCGCGGGCTGCTGCTCACGATCGAGCTGACGGTGCTCGCCATGCTGGCGGGCGTGGTGCTCGGCACGGCGCTGGCGATCATGCGCCTCTCGGACAACCCGCTGTTGCGCTGGGTCTCCGCCGCGTACGTGTGGCTCTTCCGCGGCACGCCCATCCTGGTTCAGCTGCTGTTCTGGTTCTTCCTGGGCGCGGTGATGCCGCGGATCAGCATCGGAATCCCCTTCGGGCCCGAGTTCTTCTCCGCGCCGGTCAACACGCTGATCACCCCGTTCACCGCGGCCATCCTCGGCCTCGGGCTGAACGAGGCCGCGTACATGGCCGAGATCGTCAGGGCGGGCATCGGTTCCGTGGACCCGGGGCAGCGGGAGGCCGCCGAGGCACTCGGCATGCGGCCGGCGCTGGTCTACCGGCGGGTCATCCTGCCGCAGGCGGCCCGGGTGATCGTGCCCCCGACCGCCAACGAGACGATCTCGATGCTCAAGCTCACCTCCTTGGTTCTGGTCATCGGGCTGCCGGACCTGCTGACCAGCGCCCAGCTGATCTACGGCAGGAACTTCCAGCAGATCCCGCTGCTGATCGTCGCCAGCCTCTGGTATCTCGTGCTGACCACGCTGCTGACGTTCGCCCAGTCGAGGCTCGAACGGCGACTCGGAGGTCACGTATGAACGACGTGACGCCGCTGCTCGTCGCGCGGGCCGTACGCAAGAGCTTCGGCAAGGTCGAGGTGCTCAAGGGCATCGACCTGACGGTGCGTCCCGGCCAGGTGGTGTGCCTGCTCGGCCCGTCCGGCTCGGGCAAGTCGACGTTCCTTCGGTGCGTGAATCACCTCGAACGGCTCGACGGCGGGGAGATCTGGGTCGACGGCCACCTGGTCGGCTACCGCCGCTCCGGCGGGAAGAAGTACGAGATGCGCCCACGCGAGGTGGCCGACCAGCGGCGCGACATCGGCATGGTGTTCCAGCGCTTCAACCTCTTCCCGCATCGCACGGCGCTGGAGAACATCATGGAGGCGCCCTTGCACGTGCTCGGCTGCCCCCGCGAGGCCGTCCGGCAGGCGGCGCTCGACCTGCTGCGGCGGGTCGGCATGGAGGAGCGGGCCGGCCACTACCCCGCCCAGCTCTCCGGCGGCCAGCAGCAGCGGGTCGCGATCGCCAGGGCCCTCGCCATGCAGCCCAAGCTGATGTTGTTCGACGAGCCGACCAGCGCGCTCGATCCCGAGCTCGTCGGCGAGGTCCTCGACGTCATGAAGGATCTCGCCGGGGCCGGGATGACGATGATCGTGGTGACGCACGAGATCGGGTTCGCCCGCGAGGTCGCCGACCACGTCGTCTTCATGGACGACGGGGTGGTGGTCGAGGCGGGACCGGCCGCCGAGCTGATCGCCCATCCCCAGCACCAAAGGACCAAGGCCTTCCTGGCCAAGGTCCTCTAGAAAGGAACACAACATGCCACCGGGACCCGCCGACGCAGCGCAGCAAGCCGTGAGGACAGGCGGCGACCTGGTCGTCGAGTCGCTCGCCGCGCTGGGGGCCACCACGGTCTTCGGCGAGCCCGGGCAGCACGCGCTGGGCCTGTTCGACGCACTTCGCCGAGCAGCCCTGCGGTACGTGGGCTGCCGCACCGAGTTGAGCGTCGCGCTCGCCGCCGACGGCCATGCCCGCCGGAGCTCGGCTACCGGCTCGGTCACGCCGTTCCTGGTGTCCACCGGCCCGGGCGCGCTGGGCACGCTGCCCGCGCTCATGGAGTCCCGTGCGGCCGGCGTCCCCGTTCTGGGCATCAGCAGCCAGATCCCGGCGGACGGGCTGGGCGGCAGGCGCAAGGGGTACCTGCACGAGCTGCCCGACCAGGCCGCGTCGTTCCGTGACGTCGTGAAGTCGGTCCATGTGGTGCGGACGGCCGGTCAGATCGTGCCCGCGCTGGCCCAGGCGTGGGAGATCGCGCTCACCGCGCCCGCGGGTCCTGTCTGGGTGGAGATCCCGCAGGACGTGCTGCTCGGCGCGACGGACATTCCCCCGGTCGTCGATCTCCGGGTGGCGCCGAGACCGCTCACCCCGCGGGCCGAGCTCGTCACCGCGGCAGCGGACTTGCTGGCCCGGGCGAGCGCACCGGTGATCCTGGCCGGCGGGGGCGTGGCCCGCGCCGGCGCTCAGGCGGCTCTGCTGGAGCTGGCCGAGGAACTGAGTGCGCCGGTCGCCACCACGTTCGGTGCGAAGGGCGCCTTCCCCTGGGAGCACCCGCTGTCGCTGCAGTCGTGGCTGGAGGACCGGCATCTGACGGCGTTCCTTGAGGACGCCGACGTGCTGCTGGTCGTGGGCTCGGGCCTGGGGGAACTGTCCAGCAACTACCACACGATGCGGCCGCGCGGCCGCGTCATCCAGATCGAGGCCGACCTCGGCAAGCTGGAATCCAACCATCCGGCGCTGGCCATCCACGCGGACGCGCGATTGGCCCTGGAGGCGCTGGCACCGGCCGTCAAGGCAGCGGCCTCGAAGCCCGGCCGTGGGCCGGCCGTGCGATCCGCCCAGGGATCAGCCGCGGGCACCGGCCGCGGCGTGGCGGCGCGGGACGCGGTGCGCGACGTGCTCGGGCGGGTCGCCGAGCGCCTGGACACGCAGGACCTCGCGGTCGAGCGGGCGCTGCTCGCGGCCGTGGACCGGGCGCTCCCGCCGGACGCGCTGAGCTTCTGGGACATGACGATCCTCGCGTACTGGGCCTGGTCCGCCTGGCCGCGGCCGATGGAGTCGGCGCAGGGCGCGGGCGGGCTCGGCTACGCGCTCCCCGCGGCGCTCGGCGCGGCCGCCGCCACCGGCGAGCCGGTGCTCGCGGTCAGCGGTGACGGCGGAGCGATGTACGGCCTGGCCGAGCTGGCCACACTCCGCCAGCATCACCTCGACGTGACCTGGTTGATCGTGGACGACGGCGGTTACGGCATCCTGCGCGAGTACATGACCGGCGCGTTCGGCGCCGCCACGGGGACCGAGCTGGCCCGGCCGGACTTCGTCGCGCTCGCGGACGCCTTCGGAGTGCCCGCCTGCCGCACCACCCCGGCAGACCTGGAAGATGACCTCGCGCGGGCGCTGCGAACGCCGGGACCGAGCGTCGTGGTGCTGCCCGCGACCCTCCGCATGTTCACCCCGACGCATCTGGGTGATAAGAACATCCGAATGATGTGAGTATGAGGGGGCGCAATGGTCCGGCTGACCCGGGCGCAACAGCAGGAACGCACCCGAGCGGCCGTGCTGGCCGCCGCGAGGGAGGAGTTCGCCGAGCGCGGATACGCCGACGCCAAGATCGACCGGATCGCGGAGCGCGCCGATCTGACCCGTGGCGCGGTCTACTCCAACTTCCCGAGCAAGCGCGCGCTCTACCTGGCGGTCCTGATCGGCTCGATCGAGCACGCGGACGCCGCCGCGGCGCCGTCGCCGCCGGACCTGGCCGAGGCGGTGGGCGCGTTCGCCCGCGTCTGGCTCGAACGGCTGCCGTTGACCGGCGACACGCCCGCCGGCGCGAGCCTGCGGCTGCGCTCGCTGGCCGGGGTGTTCGACGACGAGCCGGGCCGCACCGTGCTGGCGGAGGTCACCAGGCTGGAGGCGCTGCTGCTCGCGCTCGCGCTGGAGTCATGTGTGCCGCGCCACACCAGGCGGGTACGCCTGGCCGAGCTGGCCCTCACACTGCTCACCGGAGCCGGCCACCTGGCCGATGCGGCACCGGGCTTCGGCGACCCCTTCGACGTGGCCCGCGCCTGCCGGCACCTGGCCGGCCTCGACCTCGCCGACACGTGGGACCCGCCGCACCTGCCCTACATCACCCCCGCGCGACCCGCCCAGGACGCCTGGCAGCCGCCCGCGGAACTGCCTGATCAGGTCACCGGTCACCCGGTCGGATTCGACGCCGACGGCGTGATCGCGGTCCTCGGCGCCGGCCGGCTGGCGGCGGCCGAGGAAGCCGTCCGCGCCGCCCACCCGGACGACCGGATCACCGTGGCCGTCGTGACCGACGATCCCGCCGAGATCGGCCTGCTCGTGCGGCTCAGGATCAGTGACCTCACCGGCTGCCTGCGACGGGTGTTCGCACCGGACGCCTGGCCCGGCCTCCGCCTCGTCCTCGACGAGGGCGCCGTCCTCGCCTCCGCCCTCGGGATCCAGGACCCCGATGACGCCACCGAGGCCGCGGTACGCATCCGGGCAGGCAAGATCTCCGCCCGGGCACACGGCAGAGGCGCCGCCCACGCCGCGGCCGCTCAGTGGCGTGGGCTGCCCAACGTGACGAGGAGGTCTTCGTGAAGCTGGAACCACACCGTGTGGTACGAGGCGCCTCATGGCGGCCCGCACGGTCATGGGCCTTCCACCGCGTACGTGACCAGCGTGGTGAGCACGCGCTTGACCGACTCGCGATCGCGCACGTCGCACAGCACGATCGGGATGATCTCGTTCAGCGAGAGCGCCCGCCGCACCTTCGCCGGGTCGTGGCGGCGGGCACCGTCGAAGCAGTTCACGGCGACCAGGAACGGGACGCCGCGCTGCTCGAAGTAGTCCACCGCGGGGAAGCAGTCCTCCAGGCGCCGGGTGTCGGCGAGCACGACCGCGCCCAGCGCGCCGAGAGCCAGCTCGTCCCACATGAACCAGAACCGGTCCTGCCCGGGCGTGCCGAACAGGTACAACCACAGCCCCTCGCGGATCGTGATGCGGCCGAAATCCAGCGCCACAGTGGTCGTGGTCTTGGCCTCCACCCCCGAGGTGTCGTCCACCCCGACGCCTCGCTCGCTCAGCAACTCCTCGGTGTGCAGTGGCCGGATCTCGCTGATCGTGCCCACCATGGTCGTCTTGCCGACGCCGAAGCCGCCTGCGATGAGGATCTTGATGGCCAAGGCCGAGGCGACCGCGGTCGCCCCCGGCTCAGAGGCTGCGTAGTCCATGCAGCACTTCCCTGTAGATGCGTTCGTCGATCGTCTGCGCCACCGGGCGCGGGCGCTCGATGGTGACAAAGCCCTCGCGCCGCAGGTCGCCCAGGATCACCCGAGTGATGTTGAGCGGCAGCCTGAGGTGCGCCGCGACATCGGCCACCGGCGTGGGCCTGCGGCACAACGACAGCACGGCGCGATGCTCCGGGATCAGCTCCGCGGAGTCGTAGGAGCCGGAGCTCGCGCCGACCGTTGTGACTATCGCCACCAGGTCGAACGCCTCGCCCTGCGGACGCGCCCTGCCCCCGGTCAGCCCGAACAGCCGGATCAGCGGCCCGGGATCCTCCCCTGTCACGCTCTCGCGCCGTTCCAGGCGGGTGCCGGTGCCGCCCCCCTCGGCTGTGCGGTGAGGTGCTCGCCCACCCGCTTGACCATGAGCGCCATCTCGTACGTGACCATGCCCAGGTCGGCGTCACCCGAGGCGAGCACGGCCAGCCGGGCGCCCTGGCCCGCCGCGGTGACGAACAGGAAGCCGCCTTCCAACTCGATGATCGTCTGCCGTACGCCGCCCATGCCGAAGTGCCGTCCCGCGCCCATGGCGAGGCTATGGCTGCCGGCGGAGATGGCGGACAAGTGCTCGGCGTCCTCCCGGGTGAGCTCACGGGAGCCGCCCATGGCCAGCCCGTCGGCGGACAGCACGATGGCATGCCGGATGCCGGGGACGCGCTGGGTGAGGTCGTCGAGCAGCCAGCTCAGTTCATTTCTGGGGTCGGGCATCGGGATGGTCGTCCTTTCGATTCCACATGTCTTGTCCATGCTCCGCTTGGCGGCGGCCCTGCTGCCAGCCGCGCTGCATGGATGACATGAGCTGTGCGTGCTCCTCCGGCGAGCGCGCCGAGACCGCGCGCGGCTCCACGCGCCCGGTGGCACGCAGCTGGGGAGCCATGCTGGCCTGCGGGATCCGCATCGGCAGCCCGTCGAGGTCCTCGGTCGTCTCCTGGGCCGGCACCGTGACGCTCCACTCGACGGCCGGCGAGGAGGGCCTGGCCGCCTTCTTCGGCGTCGGCCTGGTCCCCGGCTCAGCGGCGAACCCGTTGCCCAGCCGGTTGTCCGGCCCGTCGCCCGGCGCGGCGCCGCGCGCCGGGCGCGGCCTCACTGCCGGGCTCGCCTCGAACCAGGTCACGCGCTCGGGCTCGGGTACCCGGGCAGCCGCCTCCGGCGCACCGTCCGAAACGTCCAGGTCCGCCGATACGGTCCGGTCCGCCGGGATGGCCGGGAACGACTCCGGGACGACGGCCGTCCCGCGGGCCGGGGCGTCGGCGGTAGCCGTGCCGAGCGCCCGCATGGGCCTGCCCGCCGGAGCTCGGCGGCCGGCGTGCTCCGCCGGCCGCGCCACCGGGGCGGCGGGCGGGGGGTCGCCGCCGGCCAGCAACGCGGAGGGCAACAGCACGATCGCGGTGGTCCCGTCGTACGGCGAGCGCCGCAGCATGATCTTGATGCCGTGCCGCGCGGCCAGCCTGGACACCACGAACAACCCGAGCCGGTCGCTGTCGGCCAGGTCGAACTCCGGCGGCTCGGCCAGCCGGGCGTTGAGCCCGTCGAGTGTGGCCTGGTTCAGCCCCAGACCCCGGTCCTCCACCTCGAGCGCGAAACCGTTGGCCGCCGTCATGCTGCGGATCTGCACGCTCGTATTGGGCGGGGAGTAGACGGTGGCGTTCTCCACCAGCTCGGCGACCAGGTGGATCACGTCGGTGACCGCGGCGCCGACCAGCAGCGGGGCATTCGGCATCGGCGTGACGGTGACGCGAGTGTAGTCCTCGACCTCCAGCACCGCCGCGCGGACGACGTCGAACAGCGGCACCGGGTCACGCCAGCGGCGCGCCGGGGCGGAGTCGGACAAGATGATCAGATTCTCCGCGTGCCGCCGCATGCGGGTGGTCAGGTGGTCGAGCTTGAACAGGTCCTCCAGGACCTCGGGCTCGTCGACCCGCCGCTCCATGGTGTCGAGCAGGGCGAGCTGGCGGTGGAGCAGCGCCTGGTTACGCCGGGCCAGGTTGAGGAAGACCTGGCCGACGCCCTTGCGCAGGCTCGCCTGACCCACCGCGGCCTCGACCGCCGTGCGGCGTACCGCGGAGAACGCGTGCACCAGGCGATCGACCTCGGCGGTGTCGGCCGGGTCGAGGACGGGGGCCTCGGCGGCCGGGTCCACGTCGTCACCGCGGCGCAGCCGCTCGACCAGCCGGGGCAGCCGCTGCTCGGCCATCTCGGCGGCCGACGCCTGCAGCTTCTTGAGCTCGTCGATCAGCGAGCGGCCGAACCGGTACGACAGCGCCACCGACGCGAGCACCGCGACCAGGCCGAGGACCAGGACCAGCCCGATCCGCCAGTACGCCCCGGTCTTCAGCGCCTCGGCCTCCGCCGCGGTGCGGTCGAGCTCCCGCCGCGTGTCGAGGTAGATCGCGCCGAGCATGGAATCGGTGTCGCTCTTCCACTCAGCGGGGTCCACCGGCGGCGCGCCACCGCTGGTGTCCCACGTGAACAGCTCGTCCTCGGTGTCCACCAGCCGCTTGTACGCGGTGCTCTCGACGAGCTTGTTGAAATTCTCCCGCAACTCGGGGCCGACGTCGCGCTCGGCGTTGGCGAAGACGATCCGGCGGCTGGTGAACGCGGCGACGAACGCGGCACGGTCGGTGGGCGTCATCCTGCGTTGCACCATCGTGTTGGTGAGCACTGCGTGCTCCCGGCCCAGGTACTCCCCTGCGGCGCTGTAGGCGGCCATCCCTCGCACCGAACGGAAGGACGAGACGTCGCTCAGCGCGTCGCGGTCATTGAACTGCTTGTTGACGACGTCGATCAGGGTGTTGTACGCGTCGGTGACCGCCAGTGGCGGGGCCAGCACGCCCCCGTCGGCGGACTCACGCAGCGACCGTAACCCGTCCAGCGCCTGCAACAGCGCCCGCACCTGGGCCGGGGTCTCGCCGTCCGCCGACTCGCCGCCAACGGACCCGATGACCTGGCGCAACTGCTCGGCCTTGGCATCGGTGACCCGCCGCTGATGGGCCAGAGGCACGGACACCCCGGTGTCGCCCGCCGCCTCGGCGGAGAGCTGCCGCTCCCGCTGCAGTTCGACGATCAGCTGCAGCACCGGCGACCCGATGCCCTCCCAGCGGTCCTGCGCCTGGGAGACCGTGACGATCTCATCCACGCTCGAGTAGGCGATGAACCCCCACAGGACGACCATGGAGACCAGCGGGAGCAGGAGGATCCTGAGCAGCTTGGTACGGATCGTCGGGGGCGAGCTCATCCATTTTGTCCAATTCCGCACGTGGTGATGCGCCGCTGAGCAGTCGTGAGCCGGTACCGCCCCCGAGAATGCCTGCCACGACTGGGACGCCTGTGGTTGGTCCACTATGCCCATGGGGCAGATGTACTTCAAGGTACGGATGCGAAGAATCATCCCGAATGGCGTGCTGACTCTTTGTCAGCGCACGGTTCGTGACCGTAACAGCGGAGATCTCACGCAGAGTGATGGTTATTGGACTCGCCGGAGCACAGCGACGCCCGAGGGTGGCAGGGTGACGACACCGACCCCTTCGCCCGATGAGTCGAGTGCGGCGGTCCACCCGCCGGGGAGGGTGATGTCGTGTTTGTCGCCGGTGTGATTCAGCAAGATCAGGAAGCTGCGCCCGGCGCCCTCGCGGACGCTCGCCTGCACCCCGGCAGGCAGGCCCTCGACGACGGGAGTCACTCCCGCTTCGGCGAGCGCCAGGCCGAGCACCGCCCGCATGGTGGCCGCGTCGAGGCGGGTCGAGAGGTAGCGTGCCGTCCCCTCACCGAACTCGTGCCGGGTCACGGCCGGGCGGCCGGCCCAGTCCGGGGAGTCGAAGGCGATCTCCAGCTCGGCGCCGGCCAGCTGGAGATCCTCGCGCCACAGGTCGGCGACCCCTTCGAGGTGCGCGAGCGCCCCGTAGCCGCGGACGGGAAACGTCTCGTGCTCGGCCGCCGGGCAGAACTCCTCGACCCGCACCCCGAGGACCTCGCGCAACGGCGCGGGATAACCGCCCAGGTGGACCCGGTCGTGCTCGTCGACGATCCCGCTGAAGAAGGAGACGACCAGCGCGCCGCCGCCGGAGACGTACGCCGAGACCCGCCGCGCGTCCTCGCTCGACAGGAGGTACAGGTTAGGCACGACAACGAGCGCGTAGCCGGCCAGGTCGGCCGAGGGCGGCACCACGTCCACGCCCATGCCGAGGTCGAACAGGGGACCGTAGTGGTCGAGCAGGCGGTCCTCCTGGCGTACGCCGTCCGAGGGGTGGGAGTCGAGCTCGAGGGCCCACCAGCTGTTCCAGTCGAGCAGGATCGCCACCCGGTTGCGGACCCGCGTGCCGACCAGGTCGGGCACCGAGGCCAGCTCCTTGCCGAGCGCGGCGATCTCGCGGTACACGCGGCTGTCGGCCCCCGCGTGCGGCACCATGCCCGAGTGGAACTTCTCGGCGCCGCCTCGTGACTGCCGCCACTGGAAGTAGAGGATCGCGTCGGCGCCGTGCGCGATGGCCTGCCAGCTCCACAGCCGCATCTGGCCCGGCTGCTTGATCGCGTTCCTGGCCCGCCAGTTCACCGCGCTCGGCGCCTGCTCCATCAGAATCCAGGGCGCCCCTCCCCCGGCGCCCCGCATCGTGTCGTACACCAGGCCGGGGAACAGATGCGGCCGCTCCGCGTGGGGGTCGGGGTAGGAGTCGACCGCCACGACGTCCAGCCTCGGCGCCCAGTCGAAGACGTCGACGGCCTTCAGCCCCATCAGGAAGTTCGTGGTGATCGGCACCTCGGGGGTGACCCGCCGCAGGATGCCGGCTTCCAGGTCGAAGCAGGCGCGCAACGCCTCGTTGCTGAAGCGCAGGTAGTCGAGTTGCTGGGCCGGATTGGGGTACGTCGGAGCCACCCGGGGCGGGCGGATGTGGTCGAAGGATGCGTAACGCTGCGACCAGAAGTCCGTCGACCAGGCGTCGTTCAGCGTCTCGACGTCGTCGGCGTACCGTTCCCGCAGCCAGCGGCGGAAGTCGTCCGCCGACACCTCGCAGTAGCAGGCGGGGATGTGGCAGCCGTACTCGTTGCCGATGTGCCACAACCCGACGGCCGGATGGCCGCGGTAGTGCGCGGCCAGGCGCTCCACCAGCAGCGCGGCCCGTTCCCGGTAGACCGGGCTGGACGGGCAGAAGTGCTGGCGTCCGCCGGGCCCCAGCACGGTGCCGTCCGCGGTGACCGGAAGGATCTCGGGATGCTCGTGGACGAGCCAGGGCGGCGGCGAAGCGGTCATGGTGGCCAGGTCGGCCGTGATCCCGTGCGCGTGCAGGTCATCCAGGACCTGGTCGAAGAAGGAGAAGTCGTACGCTCCGCGCGCCGGCTCCACGCGGGCCCAGCCGAACACGCCGACGGAGACGAGGTTGACTCGGGCTTCGGCCATGAGCCGCAGGTCCTCCGCCCTCGTCTCGGCCGGCCACTGCTCGGGGTTGTAGTCGCCGCCGAAGGCCACACCGCCCAGCCGGCGCCAGAGCCGGTCGCCCGGGGACGGGGCGCCGGCAGTGCCGGGGACCGGCGTGACATCGCGAGGTACGGCGTTCATCGTCGGCGCGACGGCCTCGGCAGGCGAGGTCGCCGCTCCTCCTTTCACTTCGTCGCGGCCGTGGTGGGGCCGGCGGGGATCGCTGGATGGTGGCTTGGTGGAGGGGCGCGGGAGGGCGGGCAAGACGGCGGGATCAGGCTGAAGGCGGCGCGGCGGTGCTCTCCCGGACGATCAACTCGGGAGCGACGAAAGCGGTGGCGGACGGCGCCGCGCCGCCTTCGATCTGGTCGACCATGAGTGACACGATCCGCTCCGCCACCACGTCGAAGTCCTGGTGGACGGTGGTGAGCGGCGGGGACAGGTAAGCCGACTCGTCGAGGTCGTCGAACCCGGCGATGCTGACGTCCTCGGGGACGCGCCGGCCCGCCTGGATCATCGCGCGCATCACGCCGAGCGCCATCTGGTCGTTGGCGGCGAAGACAGCCGTCACGCCGGGCCGCCGGGCCAGGACGCGGCCGGCCTGGTAGCCGCTGCCCGCGCTCCAGTCCCCGTACAACACCTGCGGGACCGTGGCGCCCGCGTCCTTGAGCGTCGCGTGCCAGGATTCGGCCCGGCGCCGCGCGGCGTAGGAGTCCTCGGGCCCGGCGACGTGCCAGACCGTCCGGTGGCCGAGGTCGAGCAGGTGACGGGTGACGAGCCGGGCGCCGAGCGCCTGGTCGGTGTCGACCATGGGATGGCGGTGGCTGACGTCGCCGTCAGCCATCACGACCGGCACGCCCGGCGGCAGGCGGAGCGCCGGCGTGTCGAGGATCTGGGCTTCGATGAGCACGATGCCGTCGACCGCCTGCATCGTGAGCTGGTCGAACGCCTCGTGCACGGCCTGCTCGGTCTGCGACTCGATGGCGATCATGTTCACGGTGTAGCCGGCGCGCTGCGCCGCCCGCGTGACGGCGTCGACCGTGCGGGCGTTGCCGAAGGCGCCGAGCCCGAAGCTGATCAGGCCCAGGGTGCGGAACTGGCCGGTGACCAGGGCACGGGCGGCCGTGTTGGGCCGGTAGCCGAGGACCCGCATGGCCGACAGGACCCGCTGGCGGGTCTCTTCCTCCACGTTGGTGCGGTTGTTGGCCACCCGGGAGACCGTCTGGCTGGAGACCCCGGCCATCGCGGCGACATCGGCCATGGACGGCCGTCTGCGCGTGCGCCGTCCTGCCGCCGTTTCCTGGGCCGCCCCGTCCACTCACACCTCCGTACGAAGTCTCGCACGATGTTTACGCAAACATAGCCGCTCCGTCAACGGCCACTTCCGTACGCAACAAATGTGGCGAAAATAGGCAGTTGTGTTAACTGACGGTTACCTATTGACATGATTCCGGCGGCAAGTCCAGACTACGGACCATCTTCATCATGTTTGCGCAAACACACGAGCGTCGCGACTGCCACGCCAGGCAGGGCACGGTGGCGCAGGTAGCGGTGCGGTTCCCAGGCCGCCCACGCCCCGACAAGGAGAGTTCAGTGCCAGTTCCTATGGCAACGCGAACATCGCAGTGGAGCACGGGATGACCGCGCCGGCCACCGAGCTCCGACGGGCCGGCCTCGCCCGGCCGTTCCTGCGCCTGCGTGTTGCCGGCTACGCCTTCTTCCTGCCGTTCTTCGTGGTCTTCCTGATCACGGTGGTCGCGCCGCTGATGTACGCGATCTACCTCAGCTTCTTCCAGGACCGCCTGATCGGCGGCACGGTCTTCGCCGGTCTGGCCAACTACACCCGCGCCGTCGGCGACGCGTTGTTCGGCGCCGGCCTGCTCCGCGTGGCGCTCTTCCTGGTTGTGCAGGTGCCCGTCATGCTGCTCATCGCCCTGGGATGCGCGCTCGCGATCGACAGCGGCAGACTCCGTTGGCCGTCCCTGTTCCGTATCACGATCTTCATGCCGTATGCGGTGCCGGCCGTGGTGGCGGCCCTCATGTGGGGCTACATGTACGGCGACGAGTTCGGCCTGGTGGGCCAGATCGGCGACGCCCTCGGCGTCACGCTCCCCGACCTGATGTCGCGCTCCTGGATGCTGGGCTCCATCGGCAACATGGTGACCTGGGAGTTCGTCGGCTACAACATGATCATCCTGTACGCCGCGCTGCGGGCCATCCCGGAGGAGCTCTACGAGGCCGCCGAGATGGACGGCGCGGGGGCGATCCGCATCGCCTGGAGCATCAAACTGCCGGCCCTGCGCCCCGCCTTGCTCGTGGCCACGATCTTCTCGATCATCGGCAGCTTCCAGCTCTTCAACGAGCCGAACATCCTCCAGAAGCTCGCACCCTCGGTGATCACCACGAACTACACGCCCAACATGTACGCCTACAACCTCGCGTTCAACGGCCAGCAGATCAACTACTCGGCCGCCGTGGCCGTGGTGCTCGGCCTCGTCACCGTCGTCGTGGCGTACGCGGTGCAGCTCATCACCGCGAGAAGGGAGAAGACGCTGTGACGGCCCTCGCCGGCGCGCCGCCCGCCGCCGCTCATCGGGGCGCGCACCGCTCCGCCAAACCCAGACGCCGGGGCAAGAGCCCGACCCTCACCGTGATCATGCTGGTGATGTTCGGGTACGCGGTCCTGCCGCTGTTCTGGCTGCTGGCCAACGCCAGCAAGAGCGGCGCGGACCTGTTCGCCACCTTCGGGCTCTGGTTCGGCGGGGACTTCAACCTGTTCGCCAACATCGGCGACACCCTGAGCTACCAGAACGGCATCTTCCTGCGCTGGTTCGGCAACACCGTGCTCTACTCCGTCGTTGGTGCGGGCGGGGCGGCCCTGCTGGCCACCATCGGCGGGTACGCCCTGGCGAAGTACGACTTCCCCGGCCGCAAGCTGCTGTTCGCGGTGGTGCTCGGCGCGATCTCCATCCCGGGCACGGCCCTGGCGGTGCCGACGTACCTGCTGTTCAGCCAGATCGGGCTCGTCGACACCCCGTGGGCGGTGCTCATCCCGTCATTGTGCAGCCCGTTCGGCCTCTACCTGATGCGCGTCTACGCGGCCGACGCGGTGCCCGACTCGATCCTGGAGTCAGCCCGCATCGACGGGGCGAGCGAGTTCCGGATCTTCCGCACCATCGCGCTGCGGCTGCTCGCCCCAGGATTCGTCACGGTCCTGCTCTTCTCGCTGGTCGCGACGTGGAACAACTACTTCCTGCCGCTGATCGTGCTCAACACGCCGGACTGGTTCCCGCTCACCGTCGGGCTCAACCAGTGGAACGCCCAGGCCAACAGCGGCACCTCAGGCGCCGGCGACGCCACGTACACCATCATCCTGACCGGCAGCCTGCTGTCGATCGTGCCGTTGATCATCGCCTTCCTGCTGCTCCAGCGGTTCTGGCAGTCGGGCCTCGCCACCGGCAGCGTCAAGCAGTAACCCCGCCAATCCCCCGTTATTTGAGGAAAACGCCCATGAGAACACTTTCTTCGCGGCGCGGTGCGATGACCGCCGGGGTCGCCGCCGCCCTGTCACTGGCACTGGCCGCGTGCGGCGGCGGCAGCGGCGGGGGCGCCACCACCGCCCCGGCCGCCGCCCCGAGCGCGACGGCCGCCGTCCAGGACGCGCTGAGCAAGCCGGCCGAGCTGACCTTCTGGACGTGGGTCACGGGGATCGAGAAGACCGTCGCCCGCTTCCAGGCGAAATATCCGAACATCAAGATCAACGTGGTGAACGCGGGCCAGTCCGCCGACCAGTACACCAAGCTGCAGACCGCGATCAAGGCCGGGTCCGGCGCGCCCGACGTGGCGCAGATCGAGTATTTCGCGCTGCCCCAGTTCGCGCTCTCCAAGCAGGTCGTCAACCTCGCCGAGCACGGCGCCGACGCGCTCAAGGACAAGTTCGCCCCCGCGGCGTGGGGCCAGGTGGCGATCAACGGCGGCGTGTACGGCATCCCGCAGGACACCGGCCCGATGGCGATGTTCTACCGCAAGGACATCTTCGAGAAGCTGAAGATCGAGCCGCCGAAGACGTGGGCGGAGTTCACCGAGGCGGCCAAGAAGATCAAGGCCGACAACCCGGACAACTTCATCACCTCCATCGACCCCGGTGACGCCGGCGGTGTGGACAGCCTGATCTGGCAGGCGGGCGGCACGCCGTTCAAGACGTCGGGCGAGAACCAGGTCAGCGTCACGCTCGCCACCGACCCCGGCGTCAAGCAGTTCGTCGGCAACTTCGGCACGCTGCTCGGCGAGAAGCTGGTCGACCCGCAGCCCGGCTGGACCGACGAGTGGTGGAAGGGCATGGGCTCCGGCAAGTACGCGGTCTGGATGACCGGCGCCTGGGCGCCGAACGGCATCATCAACTCCATCCCTCAGACGAAGGGCAAGTGGGCGGTCGCCCCGATGCCGCAGTACGACGCGGCCAAGCCGATCAACGCCGAGAACGGCGGCTCGTCGGTGGCGGTCATCCCGCAGAGCAAGAACGTCCCGGCCGCCGTCGCCTTCGCGCAGTGGCTGAACTCCGACCCGGAGGCGGTCAAGTCGCTGAACGAGGAGGCCGGCCTGTTCCCCGCCACGAAGACGCTGCTCGACGACCCGGCGTTCCGTGACACGCCGCAGGAGTTCTTCGACGGGCAGAAGATCAACCAGGTCCTCGGCGACGCCTCGTCCGCCGTGAAGGCCGACTGGCAGTACCTCCCGTTCCAGGTGTACGCCAACAGCATCTTCAAGGACACCGTGGGCCAGGCCATCGACGGCGGCGGCGACCTGGCCGCCGCGCTGAAGACCTGGCAGGACCGCATCACCGCGTTCGGCACCGAGCAGGGCTTCACGCTCTCGAACGGCTGACCGGCCCGGACGAGCGGCGGCCCGGCGGGGGGTGC